>NZ_JBHXEG010000033.1:0-83655 GCF_042724935.1 Kitasatospora sp. NPDC127060 | reverse complement strand
GGGCCGCACCCGGGCCCTGCCGGCGCCGGCCCACCCGGGTGGGTTTCCTCCCGGGTGGGCCGTCCTGCTGTGAGGAGCGCGGGGCTCAGGTGGTGGTCGTACCGGAGCCGTCGGGGCCGCCGGAGGAGCCGCTGCCGGAGCCACCGGTGGAGCCGGAGCCACCGGAGCCGCCGCCGGAGCCCGGCAGGCCGGGCATCCCGGGCAGGCCCGGGATCTTGCCCTTGAAGTCGGCGATGCCCTTCACGATGGTGTCCATCACGGAGACGTCCGGCGCCTTGTCCGCGATGTCGAAGCCGAAGTGCACCGAGACCAGCGCCTTGCCGTCGGCGGTCGGGAAGACCACCGTCTGCACGTAGCCGCTGTTGCCCTTGGCCGCGTCCACCTTCCAACGGACCAGGTAGCCGTCCTGGCCGTTGACCTTCACGGCCTCGGACTTGAGCTCCTGGTGCCCGGTGACATCGCCGTAGGAGTCCTTGACCGCCTTGTCGATGTCGGCCTTCGCCGCCGCCTGGGCGTCCGTGCCGCCGCCGGTGATCCGGCCGGTGTTCACGCCGCCGAGGGTGCAGCTGTCGGTGCCGTCCGGGCACTTGTAGGCGCCGATGGTCAGTGCGGCGTAGCCGTCGTTGGTGGTGCCGGCCTGCCAGCCGGAGGGGGTGGGCAGGGTGAGCCCGTTCACCAGGTCGATCGCCTTGTTGGCGCCCGGCTTGGACTTCCCGCTGCCCTTGCCGCTGCCGCCACCGCTGCCGTTGCCGCCACCGCCGTTGCCACCGTTGCCGTCACCGAGGCCGGGGAAGCCGAACAGCCCCCCGTCCCCGTTCGGGGCCGGCTGGGCGCGGGCGGCGCTGCGCTGCGCCCGGTTGTCGCCGTGGCCGTCCATCGCCAGGTAGGTGATCCCCGAGCCCGCGCCCAGGCCGAGCACGGCGGCGACCACGGTGGCCACGACCAGCTTGGACGGCTTGCGCCGGGGCTTGCCGGGCGGCTCGGCGGGGGCGCCGTAGGCGGTGCCGAAGGGCGGCGGCTCCGGGTAGCGGACCGTCGGCCCGCTCTCCAGCACCTCGCCCTCCAGCACGGTGGGACGGTCCGCCGCTCCCGGCTCCGGAGCCGCGGCGGCCGGGGGCTCCGGCTGCGGGGCGTCCGAGGGTGCGGGCCGGGTGTCGGCCGTCCAGCCCTTGCCGTCCCACCAGCGCTGCGGTCTCGGGTCGCTGGTGGTGTCCTTCGGGTCCGGGTACCACCCGGCGGGAATCTGCTCACTCACAGCAAAGAATCTAAAGGTAGCCGGATAAACGCGAAATCAGCGCAGCCGGGAATTCCGGAGGTTTTCGATGAGATTACGGTGAGAAGCCCCACCGGACCGGCCGGACCGGCGCTCCGGGCCCTACAGCGGGGTGACGTACGCCCCGGAGATGCCGCCGTCCACCAGGAACTCGCTCGCGGTGATGAACGAGGAGTCGTCGCTGGCCAGGAAGGCCACCGCGGCGGCGATCTCCTCGGCCCGGGCGAACCGGCCGAGCGGGATGTGCACCAGCCGGCGGGCCGCCCGCTCCGGGTCCGCGGCGAACAGCTCGCGCAGCAGCGGGGTGTCCACCGGCCCGGGCGACAGCGCGTTCACCCGGATCCCCTCCCGGGCGAACTGCACGCCCAGCTCCCGGGACATCGCCAGCACCCCGCCCTTGGAGGCGGTGTACGAGATCTGCGAGGTGGCGGCGCCCATCCGGGCCACGAAGCTGGCGGTGTTGATGATCGAGCCGCGCCCGTGCCGGCGCATGTACGGCAGCGCGGCCTTGCAGCACAGGTAGACCGAGGTCAGGTTGACCTCCTGGACCTTGCGCCAGGCGTCCAGCCCGGTGGTCAGGATCGAGTCGTCCTCCGGCGGCGAGATGCCGGCGTTGTTGAAGGCGACGTCCACGCTGCCGTAGGTCTCGTACGCCTCGTCGAACAGCGCCTCGACCATGTACGGGTCGGTGACGTCGGTGTGCACGAACAACCCGCCGACCTCCTTGGCGGCCGCCCGCCCGGTCTGCTCGTCCAGGTCCGCGCAGACCACCTCGGCGCCCTCGGAGGCGAGCCGGCGGGCGGCGGCCAGGCCGATCCCGCTGCCCGCGCCGGTGACCACGGCGGTACGGCCGACCAGCCGGCGGCAGACGGTGGCGTCCTGCTCGGTCATGGACTGTCACTCCTCGCTGTGGATGAAGACGTTCTTGGTCTCGGTGAAGTGGCGCAGCGCGTCCGGCCCCAGCTCGCGGCCCACCCCCGAATCGCCGAAGCCGCCGAAGGGCGTCCAGTAGCGCACCGAGGAGTGCGAGTTGACGGACAGGTTGCCCGCCCGCACGCCCCGGGCCAGGCGCAGCGCCCGGCCGACGTCCCTGGTCCAGATCGAGCCGGAGAGGCCGTAGCGGGTGGCGTTGGCCAGGCGCAGCGCGTCGGTCTCGTCGGTGAACGGCAGGACGGCGGCGACCGGGCCGAAGATCTCCTCGGTGACCGCCGGGACCTCCGGGTCGGCGGGCGCCAGCAGCGTCGGCGGGTACCAGTAGCCGGGCCCGTCCGGCACCTCGCCGCGCGCCAGCACGGGCAGGTCGGGGGTCACGTAGGAGGTGACCCGGCGGACCTGGGCGGCCGAGATCAGCGGGCCGAGCTGGGTGGCCGGGTCGGTGGGGTCGCCGGTGCGCAGCGCCTCGACGGCGGGCACCAGCAGCGCCAGGAAGTCGTCGTAGACCTCGCGCTGGACCAGGATCCGGCTGCGGGCGCAGCAGTCCTGGCCGCTGTTGTCGGCGAAGGACATCGGGTCGGCGGCGCGGGCGAGGTCGGCGTCGGCGAAGACGACGCTCGGGCTCTTGCCGCCGAGCTCCAGGGTGACCCGTTTGGCCCGGGCCGCGCAGCGGGCGGCGACCTCCTTGCCGACCACGGTCGACCCGGTGAACACGATCTTGCGCACCGCCGGGTGGTCCACCAGCGCCCGCCCGGTGGTGCCGCCGGCCCCCGGGACGACCTGGAGCAGCCCCTCGGGAAGCCCTGCGGCCAGGGCCAGTTCGGCCAGCCGCAGCGCGGTCAGCGGGGTCGCCTCGGCGGGTTTGAGGAGCACCGCGTTGCCGGCCGCCAGGGCCGGGGCGAAGCCCCAGGCGGCGATCGGCATCGGGAAGTTCCACGGCGCGATCACCCCGACCACGCCGATCGGCTCGTGGACGGTCACGTCCAGGCCGCCGGCCACCGGGATCTGCCGGCCGGTCAGCCGCTCCACGCCCCCGGCCGCGTACTCCAGGAGGTCCCGGACGTTGCCGGCCTCCCAGCGGGCGTTGCCCAGGGTGTGCCCGGCCTCGCTCACCTCCAGCGCGGCCAGCTCCGGGACGTGCACCTCGACCTGGTCGGCGAACCGGCGCAGCAGCCGGGCCCGGTCACCGGGCGCCAGCGCCGCCCAGCCCGACTGGGCCTTCAGGGCCCGCTGGACCGCCGCGTCCAACTGCTCGGCGGTGGTGTCCGGGACGGTGGCGAGCAGCTCGCCGGTGGCGGGGTTGCGGACGGTGCTCGTACTGGGCTCGGTCACGGCTCACATCCGTTCGAAGGATCGGTAGCGCTCCCAGTCGGTGACGGCGCCGTCGTAGGCGGCCTGCTCGACCCGGGCCATGTTCAGGTAGTGCTCGACCACGTCGTCCCCGAACGCCGTCCGGGCCAGTTCGCTCTCCGCCCACAGCCCGGCCGCCTCGCGCAGCGATCCGGGCACCCGGGCGTACTCCTCCACCGCGTAGGCGTTGCCCAGACAGGGCGTCGGCAGGTCCAGCTTGCGCTGGATCCCGTGCAGGCCGGCCGCGATCATCCCGGCCACCGCGAGGTACGGGTTGACGTCCCCGCCGGGCACCCGGTTCTCCATCCGCAGCCCCGGGCCGTGCCCCACCACCCGGTAGGCGCAGGTGCGGTTGTCCCGGCCCCAGGCGACGGCCGTCGGGGCGAAGGAGCCCGGGCGGTAGCGCTTGTAGGAGTTGATGTTCGGCGCGTACAGCACGCTGAACTCGCGCAGCGCGACGAGCTGCCCGGCCAGGAAGTGCCGCATGGTGTCGGTCATCCGGCCGTCCCGGTCGGCGAAGGCGGGCGCGCCGACCGCGTCGCGCAGCGACAGGTGGATGTGGCAGCTGTTGCCCTCGCGCTCGTCGTACTTGGCCATGAAGGTGAGCGCGCAGCCCTGTTGGGCGGCGATCTCCTTGGCGCCGGTCTTGTAGACGCTGTGCTGGTCGCAGGTGGTGAGGGCGTCCGCGTAGCGGAACGCGATCTCGTGCTGGCCCAGGTTGCACTCGCCCTTGGCGGACTCCACGGTCAGCCCGGCGCCCGCCATCTCGTTGCGGATCCGGGAGAGCAGCGGCTCGACCCGGGCGGTGCCCAGCATCGAGTAGTCCACGTTGTAGAGGTTCGCCGGGGTCAGCCCGCGGTAACCGCCAAGCCAGGCCTGCTCGTAGGTGTCGCGGAAAACCAGGAACTCCAGCTCGGTGCCGATGTCCGCGGTCAGCCCGTACTCGGCGAGCCGGGCGATCTGGCGGCGCAGCAACTGGCGCGGGGCCGCGTCCACCGGGTGGCCGCCGTGCCGGGCCAGGTCGGCGGTGACCTGGGCGGTGCCGGGCTGCCAGGGGGTCAGCCGCAGGGTGGCGAGGTCGGGGCGCATCGCGAAGTCGCCGTAGCCGGTGGCCCAGGAGGAGAAGGCGTAGCCGTCCACCGTGTTCAGGTCGACGTCCACGGCCAGCAGGTAGTCGCAGGCCTCGGCGCCGTGCTCCGCCACCTCGTCGAGGAAGAAGCGGGCGGCGAACCGTTTGCCCTGCAGCCTGCCCTGCATGTCGGTGAAGGAGAGCGCGACGGTGTGCACCTCGCCCGCGTCCACCAGGACGCGCAGCTCGTCCAGGGTCAGTGGCGGCCGGGGCCGCGAACCCGCCGGGGCGTTCTCGGGCATGGCGTTCTCGGGCATGGCGTTCTCGGACATGCCGGAACCCTTCTCCTCGATCACTCTTCGATCACTCTTCGAGATCGAGCGGTCACAGCGAACCGTACGGCCTGCGGTTCACGGCGCGGAAGAGGGCGGGCGCGTGTGGCGCGCCGGGACGCGTGGTTGACGAGGTACCGGACGGTACGGGAGGAGAATGCCCGCCATGGATCGCAGGCCTTTCATCGGCGTCAGCACCTACCTGGTGGACGCGAGTTGGAGCGACTGGCGCGGCCGTCGCGTCGCCCTGGTGCCGGAGCGGTACACCGCGTACGTGCAGAACTCCGGCGGCATCGCCGTCCTCCTGCCGCCCGACGCCCCCGACCGCGCACCCGAGGTGCTCGCCCGGCTCGACGCCCTCGTCATCGCCGGCGGCCCGGACATCGACCCGGCCTACTACGGGGAGCCCGCCCACCCGTTGACGGACGTCGACTCCCCGGAACGCGACGCCTGGGAAGTCGCCCTGCTGCGCGGCGCCCTGGCGGCCGGCATGCCGGTGCTGGGGATCTGCCGGGGGATGCAGGTGCTCAACGTGGTGTGCGGCGGGACGCTCATCCAACACCTCCCGGACGTGGTGGAGATGGACGTCCACGCGGGCTCGCCGGGGTGCTACGGCGCCCATGTCGTCCGGCCGGTGCCGGGCACCCTGGTCGGCGGCCTGCTCCCGGAGAGCGAGTTGGAGGTGCCGACCTTCCACCACCAGGCCGTCGACCGCCTCGGCACCGGCCTGCGCGTCAGCGCCCTCGCCCCGGACGGGACGGTGGAGGCGGTCGAGGGCCCCGGCTTCATGGTTGGCGTCCAGTGGCACCCCGAACAGGGCACTGACCTCCGCCTCATGCAGGCCCTCGTCCGCGCGGCCACGGCCGCCTCGCTGGACGCGGTCGCGCTGGGCTGACAGTGCGACAACCGCGTCGACCCCGGCGGTGCTACCACCACCCCGGGGATCGGCACCAGGAGCGATACCTCCCGATGCGCGTCCAACGTACCCACCACGCACGTCAGTTCACCGTGCTACCGCAACAACGGCCCAGCGTCCCCCTCGACTCGTGGCAGGTCCGACGATGTCGCTGGACGTAGCCGGGTCGCATCCCCTCATGATCGGCCACCAGCACGAAAGGGGAGGCGACGGGTGGGGGACTCAGGGGCGGCCGAGGCTGGGAGGGGGAGGCGGGCGGCGGCGATGAGGAGGGCGGGGAGCACGCGGGTGGCGTGGGTGGCGTAGCCGTGCGGGGAGGGGTGGATGCCGTCGGGGCCGAGGAGGTGGGTGGCCCGGTCGCGGAACTCGGGGCCGGAGGTGGGGGCGAGGTGGGCGCCGGTGCGGGTGTGGAGGCGGGCGAGGCGGCGGAAGCGGTGGTGGCCGATCCAGCGGGCCGGGGCGCGGACACCCCGCCCGCCACCCGTCCGGACCACCACCGGACGGCAACGACAACGGTCACCAGTTCAGCCTTTGGATCTTTGTCGATTCTGCGGTTCACTTCGAGTGCGGGCGATCGCACCCCGTCACCCCCACCCGTACGTCCAGAGAGGACTTCGATGGCCGGGCACGAGCATTCCCACGATGATCATGCGCATGACCACCAGAACTCACAGGGCCACGGAGGTCACGGCAGCCACGCGCACGGCCACGGGGGCCACGGCGGGCACTCCCACGGCGTCGCCGCCGACGCCGACCGCCGCTGGTTGGTCAGCGCCCTCACCCTGATCGTCGTCTTCATGGCCGGCGAGGTCGTGGTCGGCTTCGCCGCCCAGTCGCTGGCCCTGATCTCCGACGCGGCGCACATGCTCACCGACGCCGCCTCGATCGTGCTGGCCCTGATCGCCATGCGGCTCTCCGCCCGCCCGGCCCGCGGCGGCTACACCTACGGGCTCAAGCGCGCCGAGATCCTCTCCGCGCAGGCCAACGGCGTCACCCTGCTCGTCCTGTCCGCCTGGCTGGGCTACGAGGCGGTCACCCGGCTGATCACACCGCCCGACGTCACCGGCTCGCTGGTGCTGATCACCGCGCTGATCGGCATCGTGGTCAACCTGGCCGCCGCCTGGTGCATGTCGAAGGCCAACCGCAGCTCGCTGAACGTCGAGGGCGCCTTCCAGCACGTGCTCACCGACCTGTACGCGTTCATCGCCACCGCCGTGGCCGGCCTGATCGTGCTGACCACGGGCTTCGTCCGCGCCGACGCGATCGCCTCGCTGATCGTGGTCGCCCTGATGCTCAAGGCGGGCATCGGCCTGGTCCGGGACTCCGGGCGGATCTTCCTGGAGGCCGCCCCGGCCGGGATCGACCCGGACGCGGTGGCCGACCGGCTGGTCACCGAGCCGCTGGTCGAGGAGATCCACGACCTGCACATCTGGGAGATCACCTCCAACCAGCCCGCCCTGTCGGCGCACATCCTGGTCACCCCCGGCGGCGACTGCCACGCCGTCCGGCGCGAACTCCAGCGCCGGCTCTCGACGGAGTACGGCATCACCCACAGCACCCTCCAGGTCGACCACGTCGGCGAGGACGAGGCGGGCGCCCTGCTGCAGATCGCCGGCCCCGGCGAGTCACCCGCCGAGCACTGCGCCGACGCCCACGGCCCGGTCCACCGTGCCGGCCCGCACGAGCACTGAGCCCGCTGTTGTCGTCACGGTGCGGCATGATCTGAGTCGTGACCGCACCGCGACTGATGCTCCTCGACTCCGCCAGCCTGTACTTCCGGGCCTACTACGGCGTACCGGACACCCTGCGCTCGCCGCAGGGTGAGCCGGTCAACGCCGTCCGCGGCCTGCTGGACTTCATCGCCCGGCTGGTCCACGACCACCGGCCCGACGAACTCGTCGCCTGTATGGACGCCGACTGGCGCCCCCAGTGGCGGGTGGACCTCATCCCCTCCTACAAGACCCACCGGGTCGCCGAGGAGCCGGCCGCGGCCGAGGCCGGCGAGGAGGAGGTGCCGGACACCCTCGCCCCGCAGGTCCCCGTGATCGAGCAGGTGCTGGACGCCCTGGGCATCGCCCGGATCGGCTCCCCCGGCTACGAGGCCGACGACGTCATCGGCACCCTCACCGCCCGCGCCAAGGGCCCGGTGCAGATCGTCACCGGTGACCGCGATCTCTTCCAACTCGTCGACGACGCACGGCAGATCACCGTGCTCTACCCGGTCAAGGGGATGGGCAACCTCCAGGTCACCGACGACGCGCTGCTGCTGGAGAAGTACGGCGTGCGCGGCGCCCAGTACGCCGACATGGCGGCCCTGCGCGGCGACCCGTCCGACGGCCTGCCCGGCGTCAAGGGCGTCGGCGAGAAGACCGCCGCCCAACTCATCCGCGAATACGGCGACCTCGCCGGCATCCGCGCCGCAGCCGCCGACCCACTCTCCAAGCTCACCCCCGCCCGCCGCAAGAACCTCCTGGAGGGCGCGGCCTACCTCGACGTTGCCCCCACCGTTGTCCGCGTCGCCACCGACGTCCCGCTGCCGGAGTTCGACCCCACCCTCCCCCACGAACCCCTCGACCCCATGGCCCTGGAAGAGCTCTCCACCCACTGGGGCCTTGGCACCTCCCTCACCCGCCTCCTCGACACCCTCGCGACCGCCCGCTAAGAACGGAGCCCGCGTCCGTCTCCGCACTGGCTCCCCGGCACGTCCCGAGACTCGGCACCCCGAGGGTGCACTGGTCGCCGCGGGGGGATGAACTCCGCGCCGGGTGCGTCGAAGGAGGGAGTGGGACAGGTGGCCGGTTTGCCGTCGGCGGGCCTGTTCGCATAGAGATCCCACGGGATGTTCGCGGCCATCGGTGCGACATCAGCGCCGCGCCACGCGTTGTTCCGGTAGGTGTCCCGTCAGGGTCGGCGGGCCGGGTGCTGGGCCTGAGTCGCCACCAGGCCCCCGACTGGCGGACGACGGCGACGATGCGCTGTACTCCAGCGGCAGCGCGGGCAGTCTCGAGGAAAACGTGAGGCGCAATGCTGTCCCCGCCGGGCGATCAGGACCGCAGACACCCGCCCACGACCAGCGCCAGAATCCCGGCCGGGCATCACTCCGGTGTACGCACCCCGATCTGACGGTTGATCATCCTGATGGCCCCGAGCGCGCACCGCCTCCGCGCGCACCGGGGCGCCTGGCAGCCCGGTCAGTTGCTCGGATGGGAGGCTGCCCAGCCGCGTTCGAGGAAGAGCTCGAGTGCGGCGTCGGCCAGGGACTGGCCGGTCTTGGCCTTCTTGCGCTCGCGGCGGCCAGTCTGTTCGGTCACCCGCATACCCTATCCCAGGGTGAATCAACTGCAAAAGTTGAGTCGTTGCACTTATTTACCGAGTGTGCTTTCTTGGTGGTGCCGGGTCTCCCGGCGGCTCACCCACCTCCCGAGGGACACTCCCATGAACTCTGCTCGTGATCCCCGCATCGCGATTGTCGGCGCCGGCCTCGGCGGCCTCACCTGTGCCCGAGTCCTGCAGCAGCACGGCCGCTCCGTCACCGTCTTCGAACGCGAGGCATCTGCCGATTCCCGTCCGCAGGGCGGCTCCCTCGACATGCATCCCGATACCGGCCAGGCCGCGCTCGGTGCGGCAGGGCTTCTCGACCGGTTCCATGCCCTCGCCCGCCCCGAAGGGGATGAGTGGCGGGTGCTCGACTTCGCCACCGCCGCCCTCCTGGCGCAGCAGGGGCCGTCCGCCGACGGCGGTCGGCCGGAGATCGACCGGGGCCAGCTGCGTGGTCTGCTCCTGGACTCGCTCACCGAGGGCACGGTGCGGTGGGACCGTGCCGTCAACGGCGTCACCCCGCTGGCGGACGGCACCTGCCGGCTGGACTTCGGTGACGGCACCGCCGAGGACTTCGACCTGGTGGTCGGTGCCGACGGTGCCTGGTCACGCGTGCGCCCGGCTCTGTCGCCCGCCATCCCCGGCTACACCGGTGTCACCTTCGTCGAGACCGGATTCGACGACTGCGACACCCGCCATCCCGACCTCGCGCGGCTGGTCGGCAACGGGTCGATGCTGGCGAAGGGCGTCGGCAGGACCTTGGTCGCCCAGCGCAACAGCAACGGCCACATCCGCGCCTACATCGCGCTTCGCGCGCCCAAGGATTGGTATGAGGCCGCCGGTGTCGACCTCGGCGACCAGCGGGCCGTGCGGACATATCTGTTGAGGTTGTTCGACGGCTGGGACGAGAGCCTGCGCTCCGTCCTGCGCAACATCGACAACGGGTTCATCCACCGGTCCCTGTTCGTCCTGCCCGCCCCGCACACCTGGGAACACGTTCCCGGCGTCACGCTGCTCGGTGACGCCGCGCACCTGATGCCTCCCGTCGGGCTAGGCGCCAACCTCGCCATGCTCGACGGCGCCGACCTCGCCCACGCTGTCGTCACCGAGTCCAGCGTCGACGACGCCGTCCGCGCCTACGAGAGCATCATGCTGCCGCGCTCGATCGAGGCCGCGACGGGGAGTGCGAAGGGACTCGACAACCTCGTTCCCGCGACGGCCTCCTGAAGCGACGTGTATCGCGTTCGTGTCCTGCCGTCGCGGCAAGCTCGGGCTTTGCGGCCCCGTTCAGCTCGGTCGTGTACGCCTACCGTCGGGGACTGGTGATCCGATGCGGGTCCGCACAGCGGTCGACCGTGCGGCACCGAGGTGGTCGTAAGGCGTATGGCGAAGCGGCCGGGCGGCGCCGACTACGACGACGCTCTGCCCGTGGCCAGTGCGGTTCGCGCCAGCCCACGCAGCCAGGCGTGGGCGGTATCGGTGTCGTAGCGCTGATGCCATGACAGGTATACCGGTGCCGACGGCAGTTCGAGCGGGACGGGGAGCGCGACCAGGCCGAGCTCGGCGACCGCCGAGCGCGTGGTGGCTTCGGGGACGCTGACCAGGAGATCGGAGCCGCGCGCGAACTCGAGCGCGGCCGCCTCCGTGGGCACGGTCGCCACCACACGGCGGGCGAGGCCGAGCCGCGCGAGGGCGTCGTCGAGGGCATTGCCGAGGTTTCCACGTCGCGAGACGGTGACGTGCTCAGCGGCGGCGTACCGCTGTGCGGTGAGGGTCCTTACACGGGTGAGGGGGTGCCCCTGCCTCACGACGATGACGAGAGGGCTCTCGCCCACGTTCTCGGCACGGATGTCCGGTGCGCTCGGGCGGTTGGCGTTCGCTTCCAGGTCGACCTCGCCGCGCCGCAACTCGGGGGTGTCGGTGCTCGATTCCGCGACGAAGCGCAGTCGCACGCCCGGCGCCGCTTCCCGTACGGCCGAGAGCAGTGCGGGGCCGCTCATGGCGACGAGGGAGTCGTGCCAGCGGAGTGTGAAGGTGCGCTCCAGTGTTGCCAGATTGAGTTCACGGCTCGGTGCCAGCACCCCTTGGACCTGGTGCAGCAGCTCGTGCACGTGTGCCCGGACGGCGATCGCGTATGGCGTCGGGGTCATCGTGCGGCCGGTGCGCACCAGGATCTGATCCCCGGTCGTGCGCCGGATCCGGCCAAGGCTCCGGCTCATCGCGGGGGCGGTGACGTGCAGGCGTGCGGCGGCCCCGGCCACGCTGCCCTCCTCCAGCAGCGCGTCGAGCGCGGCCAGCAGGTTCAAATCCAATTGCATGTGAGTAATCCTAGCCGTGCTTTACATGCATTTGAAGTTAATCAATGGGCTGTATACCGTCGAGACCAGGGCGCTGAACAGAGCGCACGGTTCGGCCCGAACGGCCCCATCTCCTCCTTCTCACAAGGGAGTTCACCATGTTCGAAATGCTTCAGACCAGTGACGTCGCCGCCGTGGACGCCGACCTGCTCGGCCAGACCGCGATCGCCGTGCGTGCGGCCGGTTCGGCGCTGCGCGAGCGCTTCGGCGAGGTGGTCCGCTACCAGAGCCGCGAGGAGCTGATGCGTGCGCTCGCCGCCAACGACGATGCGGCCCTCGACATCCTGCGCCCCCGCCTTACCTGCCTGCGCCCGGACGCCGGCTGGGTGGCGGACGAGCTCGCCGGCGGGGCCCTGCCTCCCGGCGAATGGTGGGTCGTGGACCCGGCCGAAGGCAACGTCAACCACCTGCACGCCCTGCCCGAGTGGGCGGTGACCGCCACCCTCGTGCGCGACAACCAGCCGGTACTCACCGCGGTCCACCTGCCGTTGACCGGCGAGACCTACACCGCGCTCACCGGCGCGGGCGCCCACCTCGACGGCCGGCCGCTGCAGGTCTCCCGGACTGCGGACCTCGGCCTGAGCATCGTGGCCACCAGCCAGGCCCGGCCGGACGAGGACGAGGAGGTCGTGCGACGCGTCGGCGCCTCGATCACCGCGATGCTCCTCGACGCACTCGTCGTGCGGACGTCCGTGCCCGCAACGCTGCACCTGCTGAACGTGGCCGCCGGCCGGATAGACGCCTTCTGGCAGTTCGCCGGAGCCCGCGCCGACCTGCTCCCCGGCGCGCTGCTCGTCACCGAGGCCGGCGGACGGATCTCCGACGCCCAGGGCCACCCCTGGACCCCGCAGAGCGAGAGCTTCCTGGCCGCCGCGCCCGGCGTCCACGCCCAGGCCGTCGCCACGCTCTCCCACTGACCGCGCAACCCAACCCGCACCCACGAAAAGGACCACATCATCATGACCACGATCGCCGTTCTCGGAAACGGCCGCGTCGGCGGCAACCTGGCCACAGCCCTTACCCGGGAAGGCCATGAAGTGACTGTGGCGGACCGCGCACCGGGGGCCGCCGCCGACGCCGCCCGAACAGCCCGGATCGTCATCAACGCCACCCCGGGCGCCGGCTCGCTGGAGCGGCTCGCCGCCCTGCGCGAGGAACTGCGCGGCAAAATCCTCGTCGACGTCTCCAACGCCACCCTCGACGGACCGGACGGACTGCCAGCCGACCTGCTCTACCCCGGCTCGAGCCTCGCCGAACAGCTCCAGGAAGCGCTCCCGCAAACGCGCGTCGTCAAGACACTCAACACCATGCTTTTCCCGGTGATGACCGCGCCGGCCGCGCTCGCCCAGACACCGACCGCGTTCCTCTCCGGTGACGACCCGCAGGCCAAGCAGACCGTCCGTGAACTGCTCACCGACCTCGGCTGGCACAAGGAGTGGATCACCGACCTCGGCGGGATCCAGACCGCCCGCGCCACCGAGGGCGCGATCCTCTTCGTCCCGCACGTGATCCGATCCAGCGGATTCGCGCCCTTCGCAATCTCGATCGCCCGCTGACCGTACGCAGCGCACCGCCCCCGGCGGGCCCACGTCCAGAACGGATGCGACAGCGCAGCCAGGGCCGGCGACTCAGCGCCGGACGGCATCACGCTGACGCTGCTCCACTCCTGCGACTTGCAGAAATTGGAACAGCTATTCCCATCCGTGTCATCACGCCGGCGCCAGGAAGGTCCTCATTATGTCCCTCGACCCCCAGATCGATGCCCTGCTCGAGAAGTTGGCCGAAGGAGGCGAACCGGCACCGGAGAGTCGAACGGTCGCGGAGAACCGCGACCTCGTGAACAGCTTCTCCACCCTCGCGGGCGACGTCGAGCCCGTCGGCAGCGTGCACGACGCAGTGGCCGCCGCCGAAGGCACCGGCGCGGACGGCGCACTCTGATCCGCACCGACTCCGCCGGCGGCACCCACGACTTCCTCAACTGGCTCACCGCGCGAGGCCGATGGCCTTCCTACTCGGTCGGGATGACCATCACCGACGCCATCCACGAGGCCGTGCCGAAGATCCCGGCCGGCCTGGACATGGGCGCCTTCGTACCCCGGCCGGGACTGCTGTGCCCTGCCGTGCAGCGCTCGGCGGGGCACAGCAGTTCGTCCGAGGGTCGGTGTCACTGCCAGGAGCTGTTGAGGGTCACGGAGCCGGAGGCGCCGGTGGTGTAGCTGCGGTTGGCGCCGCTCTCCCACGTGACGTTGCCGTTCGAGTCCTTGGTGATGAACTTGTACTGGAAGGAGGTGTTCGGCGGGAGGCTGAGGGTGGTGGACCAGGTCGGGTAGTTCGCGGAGGAGAGCTTGATCGCCTGGTTGGTGTCCCACTGGCCGAGTGCGGAGAGTGCGCCGACCAGGTAGACGTTGGTGCCGTAGGCGGTGGTCTCGTTCTCGTTGAAGGTCACGCCGACCGGGGTGGTGGCGGCGGTGTTCCAGGTGTCGTTGATCGTCGCGCTGCCGGAGGCGCCGGTGGTGGCGGTGTGGTTGGCGCCGGACTCCCACTCGATGGTGCCGTCGGGGTCCTTCTTGACGTACTTGTACTGGAAGGTGGTGTTCGGCGGCAGGGTGACGGTGCCGCTCCACGTCGGGTAGTTCGCGGAGGAGAGCGCGACGGCGCTGCCGGTGTTCCAGTTGCCCAGGGCAGGGATGGAGCCGACGAGGTAGACGTTCTGGCCCGTCCAGGTGGTGGCGGACTCGTTGAACGTCTCGCTCACGCTGGTGCTCGAGCCGTTGTAGGTGTCGGTCAGTGCGGCCGTGGTGCCGGAACCGGTGGTGGCGGAATGGTTCGCTGCAGGCTCCCAGGTGATGTTCCCGGAGGAGTCCTTCTGGATGTACTTGTACTGGATCGCGGTGGACTGCGGCAGGCTGACGGTGGTAATCCAGGTGGAGCCTGACTGGGTCATGGGGACGGCGGAGGCCGGGGCCCAGTTGCCGAGCTGGTTGATCGAGCCGACCAGGTAGAGCGGGGCGCTGGTGGGGGCGCCGCTGACGGTGAACGTCTCGGCGACCTGGCCCGCGGTGGCGGTCGACGTCGCGGTGGACGTCGCGGTCGCGGTCGGGGAGGGCGAGGTGGTGGCCGTGGCGGTGGGGGACGGCGACGGGGAGGTCGTGCCGGTCGGGGTCGGGGACGGCGAGGGGCTGGTTCCGACCTTGCCGTACAGGGCGACGGCGTCCTTGGCCGCGATCGAGACTGTGGCGTTGCCGCTGCCGTCGACGGTCACGGTCGGGCCGCTGCACGAGCCGTTGGCGGCGGTGTAGTCGCCGTGGATGACGTCGCAGTAGGTTCCGGCGGGCAGGCCGGTCGCGAAGGTGCGGGTCTGGGTGGCCGTCTCGTTGTTGATGGCGACCCAGGCCTTGGAACCGCGGCTGAAGGCGATCAGGTTGGAGCCGTCGCTGTACCAGTTCGCCACGGGCTGGCCGGCGGCGGCGTTGTGCCAGCCGACCATGTTGGCGATGCCCTGGTTGCGGTCGGTGCAGTACCAGCCGTTGGAGCAGTCGGTGTTGCTGACGAAGCCGTTGGCGTCGGCCGGGGGCGAGTCGTCGGTGCTGTTCCAGGTGAAGCTGGCGTAAACCTGCGGAGTCCCGTAGCCCCAGGCGAGGTGGAAGATGTTGGCCAGGACGTAGGTGGCGCCGTTCTTGTAGTTCAGGGTCGAGCCGTTGCGCTCGGTGTCGTGGTTGGTCACCATCGAGCCCGAGCTCGCGGCCGGCTCGATGCCCCAGCTCTGCCCGAAGCTCTGGAGGTTGGAGATGTTGCCGTTGAACTGGTTCTTCAGGTCCTGGGCGTAGGTGAACTCGATGACCTGGCCCATGCCCTCGTAGGTGCTCGGGGCGAGGCCGCCCGAGCCGCCCGGCATGACCTCCTGGAGGACGTAGGGGCGGCTGCCCGTCCAGGTGGTGTTGTTCACCTTCGAGAGGATCGCCGACAGGTCGTTGGCGTTGATGTGCTTGGCCGCGTCGAAGCGGAAGCCGTCCACGCCCAGGCCGATGAGGCTGTTGAGATAACCCGCCTCGGTCTGCTGGACGTGGCCGCTCTCGGTGTAGAGGTCCTCCAACGAGACCAGATCGCACTCCTGAACCTGCGTCTGGCTGTTCCAGTCGTTGATCGCCAGGTTGGAGTTCGGGCAGTTGCCCGGATAGGCGTGGAAGTCACCGGAGCCGTAGCCGGGCTGCGAGTACGAGAACGACGAGCTGTTGAAGGCGTCGCCGCCGTAGGAGTCGGTGGTCGACTGGTTGGCACCGGCCATGTGGTTGAGCACGGCATCCGCGTAGACCTTCACGCCCGCGTTGTGGCAGGCCGTCACCATCGCGGCGAACTGCGCCGCAGTGCCCATGCGGCTGTTGAGGTCGTAGCCGACCGGTTGGTAGACCTCCCACCAGGGGTGGCCGCTGGCGCCGAGCCGGATCGAGTCCTCCGGGGGTGCGACCTGGACCGCGCCGTAGCCCTTCGGGCCCAGGACGGTGGTGCACTCGTTGGCTACCGAGTTCCAGTTCCACTCGAACAGGTTGGCCACGATGTCACCGCCGTTCGGGGTGGCGGCGTGTGCTGCGCCCTGCACGGTGAGGGGGATGACGACTCCGGTCACGAGCGCGCCGACGGCCAGGAGTCCGGTGCGGACTCTGCGGGTGCGGCGGGAGGCCGGCGGGGCGGCCTGGGATCTGCGGAAGAGATTCACGGAGCTACTCCAGAGGTGGGGCAGCCGGGCCGCGGGTGGCAGGGTGTGGTGTCGGATGACCCTGGTCGGGGCCGCGGCAACGGCGGGTGGGGAGCGGCGGAGCGCGACTGCACTCCGCCCGGGGGCGTCGCCGGTCTGGTTGCGGCCGAGGGTCCCTCTCGGCTGTTCGCACTGCTCTGACGTGCGGCGACACGCGCTGTGGCGCGATCTCGGCCCTTGCGGAAGACGACACTCCCGTAGATGGCCCATGACGGTCAAGGGTCCAGACGGGCCCATTTCTGAAACTATCAGCAAGAACTTGCATCACTACGTGTCCAGCTCCTCGGCCCGTGGAGCTCCGACGTCGCCTTCACCCGCCGCGAGCGTCGCCGCCGGCGGAGGGAACCTCGCCGAGTGCCGAGGACATGCGCCCGCAATGCTCACTCCGTGAGCCGACGGCAAGTCAGGGGCTGAACAGCGTTCAGCCCCTGCGCGAGTTCGTGGCCATCAGCCGGTTGCTGCCACGCCTGAGGCCGGTCAGCGACGAGCTGACCGACCTAGGAGGCGAGGATTGACGTGCCGAATCTGCCCTTGGCGGCCAGCATGCCTTCGACGTTCGCTCGCGCTGGTCCTGCGGCCGGGCCCGCCCCCACAGCTTGGGGTCCGGCCGCAGGAGTCTTGCGGGTGGACCGGGGTGTTCAGCCGGTCCGGATGTCGTCCAACAGGAAGGTGGCAGCGAGGTGAGCGTCCGCGCCACCGTCGAAAGCCAGCCTCCCGGTCCTGTCCTTGTGGGCGCGGAGGTCGACGGTGCGCTGGATGTGGCCGCAGCTGGTGGCGGAGGTGGAGCCGTTGACTCTCACCTTGACGGTGTGGTGCTGGGTGCGCCTGATCTCCTGGGTGGTGACAGTGGCCAGGAGAACGATTAGCCCCGGCAGTTCCTGCGACCGAACGGCGTCCCCGGGCGCCGCCTGGGGACGCCGTTCAGCCGGGTGCGGTTGTCAGGAGACGTTGAGTGCGATGTCGTCGAGTCCGAACGCGGTGGTGCCGTAGTAGGCGTCGGTCTCGGTGCCGGTGAACTTCAGGGTGACGGTCTTGCCGGCGTACTGGCTCAGCGAGAAGGACGCCTGGTCCCACTGGCTGTCGGCGTTGAGGTTGCTGTAGGTGTGCAGGGTGGCCAGGACGGTGCCGGAGGAGTTGAGGACCTGCACCTTGAGGGTGTCGGCGGCGCCGAGGGCCGGTTCGGAGGTAGCGACGTAGCGCCAGAAGGAGAAGGTGGCGTTGGTGCAGCCGGCCGGGATGCTCACGGTCTGCGCGAGGGTCTCGGTGGACGCGTAGCCGTTGTCGCCGAGGATGGAGGCGTAGCTGCCCGAGTGCGCGGCGAGGCCGTACAGGGCGCTCTGGCCGATCGTGGCGGTGCTGCCGGACCACGGCGAAGTGCCGTTCTCGAAACCGCCGTTGCGGATGAGCTGACCGGCGGCGCAGCCGCTGGAGGCGGACGCGATGGTCCAGCTGAAGGTGGTCGAACCGGTGGCACCGGTTCCGTCGGTGGCGGTGACGGTCACGGACGAGGTGGTCGCCGTGGTCGGGGTGCCTGAGATCAGACCGGTCGAGGAGTTGATCGACAGGCCGGCCGGAAGACCCGCGGCCGAGTAGGTCAGGGTCTGGCCGGAGGCGGAGTCGCTGGCCTTGGTCTGCAGCGAGGCGGCTGTGCCGACCGTGCCGGTCTGGTTGTCCGGGGTTGCCACCGTGATCGTGTTGGTGTTCTGCGCGCTGACGGTCCAGCTGAAGCTGGTCGAGCCGGAGGCGGTGCCGGAGGTGGCGGTGACGATAGTGGTGGACGTGCCGGCCGTTGTCGGGGTGCCGGAGATCAGGCCCGACGAGGAGATCGACAGGCCCGCCGGAAGGCCTGAGGCCGAGTACGTAAGTGTCTTGCCCGCCGAGTCGGTGGCGGATATCTGCTTCGCGAGGGTCGTTCCCACAGTTCCGGTCTGGCTTCCCGGGTTAGTGACGGTGACCGTCTCGGTGGTGCTGCTGCTGGCCGCGAAGGCGGTCAGGCCGTTGGGAGTGCCCAGTCCGGTGGGGCCGTCGTAGCCGGTGCCTGCGGTGCACAGGTAGCTCGGGGTGCAGGTGCCGTTGCTGCCGCTGGTGACGTCGTTGAGCGCATTGGTGTGCTGGTACGGGTACTTGGCGGGGTTGTCGCCGGTGCCCGGGGTCCCCGCGTCGGCGTAGACGCCCGCGATGATCGGTGCGGAGGCGCTGGTACCGCCGTACTCGTTCCAGCTCGAGCTGGTCTGGTAGCTGTCGTAGACGGCGACTCCGGTCGCCGGGTCGGCGACGGCGGAGACGTCGGCGATGGTGCGCTCGGAACAGCCGGTGTCGGTCTGCCAGCTGGGCTTGGGGTCGTAGGCGGAGCAGCCGGAGCCGGTGCCCGAGGTGCTGGAGGTGCTCCCCCACACGCTCTCGGTCCAGCCGCGTGAGTTGGAGGACTTGCTCAGGGAGGTACCGCCAACGGCGGTCACGTACGGGGAGGCGGCCGGGTACTCGGCACCGTAGGCCTGGTCTCCGGCGGAGGCGGTGATGACGACGCCGGGGTGGTTGTAGTACGAGGTGTCGTACGAGGTGTCGCTGGAGGATTCGGAGCCGCCGTAGCTGTTGGAGACGAACTTCGCGCCCAGCGCGACCGCCTCATTGACGGCCTTGCCCAGGTCGTCCGTGTTCGCCGAGGTTGCCTCGACCAGGAGGATGTGGGCGTTCGGGGCGATCGCGGAGACCATGTCGAGGTCGAGCGAGATCTCGCCGGCCCAGCCGGAGTCGGCACTCGGGTAGCTGGTGCCGCCCGACTCGTCGACCTTAGTGAAGCAGCCATTGGCCGTGGTGCACGACGGCAGGCCGTACTGCGAGCGGTAGACCGCGAGGTCGGCCTCGGCGTTCGGGTCGTCCTGCGCGTCCACGATCGCGATCGTCTGCCCGGCGCCGCCATTGGCCGGGAGGTTGTACGCGCTGAGGAGATCGCTGGGACCGTAGCCGGACGGCGTGGCGTTCGGAGTCACCGCGTTGGCCGACATGGCGGCGGACTGCTTCACGTCGGTACGCACCAACGCCAGGCAGGACATCATGTGGGCCTGCTTCGGGGCGGCGCACAGGTGCTTGACCTGCACCGAACCGCTGCTCGCGACTGACGCTGCCTCAGCGAACGCCGGAGCCGCGGTCAGCGCCCCCAGGACAGTCGCGGCGGCGAGCGTGGCGAGACCGCTCAAGACCGGGTACCTGGGGTGGCGCGGCGTGGGGGTACTACCCATGATCCAGGGTGCCTCTCTGGTCAGGCTGTCCGGACGCCGGCAGGCGCACGGACGATCCTCTGTACGGATAAGGGCAGCGGCGGACGAGCTCCGGAAAAGCGCACGCCGCATTGAATGACTGGCGCTGCATTCCGGATGGCCTTTGCACAGCAACGGCACTGATGGGGCGTTACCGGTGGGGGTTCGGTCCGCCGCCTCCCAGAGAGAGCAAAGCAGAGGCGCTGAAAGGCCGTCAACATGATCGTTCGGAGAAATTTGACGTTAACAAATGCCCCCCTGGTGCCAGCCTGACAGGCTGTCGGAACCAAGCCAGGAAATCAGGAGAAAGAACAGTCGAAAGAGATCCGGGCGGCGCCCTGAAAAGGGCTTACGAATATAGGGAAACGACGCCTCACGGCCGGTACTCGCCGGACCGCTGGATATCGAGCCGACTCGAAAGGCGTCCCGGACGGGGGCCTTCAGCGGCAGGCGCACCGACGCTCCACGTGCCCGGAAGACGCACGCGAAGTCGTCCCGTTCCCGGGAGTCGGACCTCGTCCAGAGCCCCCGGGTCCGTGCGGACCGGGTGCGGCGACCATGCTAGGGAAGACAGCGCCCCCCGACATCAGGGAAACCCCTTGCTCTGGCGCACAGGGATGCCGTGGGCGCACCATGGCCCGATGCCGGACTTCATGAACGTGGTGAACGCGCAGGTCGGTCTTGCGTTGCCCGTGGTGGCGGGCGACCCTGACCGCGCACGCCGGGTGGTGCTGTTCGGCCCACCCGGGATCGGAAAAACCACCGCGGCCGAGGCTCTGGCCAAGCAACTGGCGATGCCCGTGCTGCGGCTGGCGCCGGGCCCCCAGGACGCGCAGGTCCCATACAGCGGCCTGCTCGAACTCGCCCTGGTTCTCCAACCGCTGCCGGCGGCACGGGAACTCGCGACCGGACTGGACGGGGCCGCCGCAGAGCCGGGCTCCCCGCATCACGCGGCGTCGGCCCTGCGAATGCGCCGGCGCACCGCCGCCCTGCTGAGAGATGCACCTCCGTTCGCTCTGGTGGTGGACAACGCCCAGTGGCTGGACCCAGCCAGCGAAGCCGTCCTGGGCTGGGCCCTGCGGCTCGCCCCCGACCTACCCGTCATCGTGGCCGAGCGCGCGCGGCGCCCGGGGGCGGGGGGCCACTGGTGCGGGGAGAACGCGTACGCGGTGCGCGCACCGGCCCTGACGTTCGGTCAGGTCGAGCTACTTCTGTCGGCGTACCGGTTCGCCCCCCGCGATGTACTGCGGATTCACGCCGACAGCGGCGGAAACCCGGCCCTCGCCCTGGCCCTGGCTGAATCCCCACGCCCACCCGCGGACCAGGCCGGCGAGGACGGGCACTTCCTCGTGACCGACGCCCGTCGACTGGTGGGCGAGTGGCTGGAAGAGGTCTCCGCTCAGGCACGGGAGCTGCTGACGGCCGCCGCGCTGGACGACCGGCCCGACCTCGCGCTGCTGAACCGGCTCGCAGGTCCACCAGTCACGAACCTGCTCGCCGAGGCAGAGGCAGCCGGCCTGGTCCACGTCGAACAGCCCGGCGGGCAGGTGCGGTTCACTGCCCGTGCCATTGGCACCGAACTCACGGCCCGGCTGTCGACCACCGCCCGCCGGCTCCTGCACGCCCGCCTGGCCCAGGCCAGCCACGACGAGATTCGCCGCGACCGCCACCACGCGCTCGCCGCCGACACGGACGACCCCCGTGCGGCCCGGCACGCCGCCGACGCCGCCGGTCACGCCAGGCTGCGGGGGGAGCACGCCCTGGCTGCCGAACTCTCCCTGCTGGCCGCCGAACGCACACCGCGGGAGAACACCGGCCTGCTCACCGAACGGGCGGTGCACGCCGTGCGCGACGCCGCACACGGGGGCGACCTCTCCCGTGGCCGGGCTGCCGCCCGCCTCCTGCTCCTCAATGACAGCAGCCCCGCCCATCGGGTCGACGCCCTCCTGGCCCTGGCCGACGCCGACGGGCAGCACCTGGGCGACGCGGACGAGCTGTTCGCCGGCGCCCTCCACGAGGCAGCCGGCCTGCCCGAACTGACCGCCCAGGTCCTCATCCGCCAGGCCGTCTGGGCCAACGTCAAAGAAGGCGCCCCCCAGAAGGCCGCGACCCTGGCAGCTCAGGCCGCCGCCCTCGCCGAAGCAGCCGGAGACGCTACCAGCACCGCCATGGCGCTGACCATGCAGGCGCGCATCCAGCGGATCCTCGGCAGCCCGCAGGCCGAGGCCACCCTCGGTCGCGCCCTGTCCCAGCCGCGCACCGCGCCCGTCGCCACGAACGCCACCCCCGAACACCTCGCCGCCCGCCACGCCTTCTTCGACGACCGCCTGGCCGAGGCGCGAACCGCGCTGGTGCCCCTGCTGATCCAGGCCCAACGCGCTGGCGACCCGGAAGCCACCGTGGACATCCTGCGCAGCCTCGCCGAGGTGGAGATCCGCGCCGGCCGCTGCGCCCGGGCCCTCGAGTACGCCGACCGCGCCCGAACCCTGACCGAGCGGGCCGACCTGTCACCCGCGCCGGCCTGCTACACCTCCGCCCTCGCCGAAGGCACCGGCGCGCGAACCGACCTCGCCCTGGCCCACGCCCGCCGCGGAGCCGACACCTGCCGCCAGGAGGACAACCGGGTCTACCTCTCCCGCAACCTCTTCGTCCTCGGGCACCTCCTGCTAGCCGCCGGCCGCCCGAAGGAAGCGGCGGAGGCCCTGGAAGAGGTCCGCGACCTCGAGGCGCGGCAGCAGGTCCGGGACCCGTCCGTCCTGCGCTGGCACGCCGACCTCGCCGAAGCCCACATCGCGCTGGGCCGCCTCGACCAGGCCCAGGACCTGCTCACCGCCACCCGCCGCACCGCCACCGACCTCGGCAGACATTCGGTCCTGCCCCCGCTCGAACGCGCCCAGGCCCTCCTCGACGCCGCCCTCGGCCACTACGACACCGCCGCACGCCGCCTCACCGACGCCGCCGACCGCCTGCACCACCTGCCCGTTGAACGCGGCAGGACCCTCCTGGCACTCAGCCACACCGAACGGCGCGCCCGCCGCCGCTCCAGCGCCCGCACCGCCGCACGCGACGCCGCCGACCTCTTCACCGCCCACCAGGCCCACCCCTGGGCCGAGACGGCCACCCACCTCCTCCACCGACTCGACAGCACCCCGGACGGCGAGAGCCACCCCCGCCTCACTCGCGCCGAACAGCGCTGCGCCGAACTCGCCGCAGCGGGTGTGACCAACCGCGACATCGCCGCCGCCCTCACCGTCAGCGAGAAGACCGTCGAAGCGACCCTCACCCGCGTCTACCGCAAACTAGGCCTGCGCTCACGCGTCCAGCTCGCTAACGCCATAGCCCCTGCGAAGGACCGAACTACCGACACGTAATCAGAAACCCCCGGATGCCCCCGCGATAGGAAGACCGCATACGTCACGGGCAACGTCGAGTCGACGCGGCTGGCAAGTGCGCCGAAGGAACGGTAGACGTCGGCTGCGAGCTGGTGATGACCCTCCCTGGGTCCGCACCACCGTGCAGTCTGCTGCCCGTTGATGCCGACGAGGTCGCCGCCGCAGGGGTTGGCCTCACCTCATCCGGCAGGACGCGCAGCAGCATCCGACGGCACCAGCCAACCACGCGGTCACGGTCACCTGGTCGCCAGCAGTGGGACCCCTTCCACCCCGAACGCTCGGCTCACCGAAGACGCGGACCCTGCTGGCCCTGGCGAACCTCTGGAGGAAGTGGCTGAACCATCGACGGGGAGGCCTGGTGCTGGGCAGGGCCCCGGTTCTGGCGCTGATCGGATGGCTCGATCTGGCGGTTCGCCACCGGCCGGGCACTGCGGATTGGCTGTCCACCCCGCTGCTGGAGCTGGTCGCGGTGGGCTTGGCGCTCGGCTTGGCGGCCGGCTCGGCGGCGTTCGGCGAGCACCGTGATGACGTCCTCGGCGGTGCCGGGCTGGGCGAGGGCAGCGTCGTCCACGTACGGGCGGCCGGCGAGCCAGGTGGCCTCCGTTCGGCCGGAGACGGTGTGCAGGATCTCGGCCTGGTCCGTCGCGGGCAGCGTGCGGTAGACGTCGGCGGCGAGTCGGCGGAGGGCCTGCTGGTCGCTGTCCGTAGGGACGGTCGCCGGGGCGTTCGAGGTGGCGATGCGGCGGGCGGCGATGGCGGCTTCGGCGGCTGTCCAGTAGGCGTGGTGGCCGGTGCGGCCTTCCTCGACGTAGGGGCCGGCGGGCTGGAGAATCCTCACAGGTCAGACCCGGTTTCGTGTGTTGGGAAACTTCTGCTTCCCGCGACCGCGATCTCTTCCAACTCGTCGACGACGCACGGCAGATCACCGTGCTCTACCCGGTCAAGGGGATGGGCAACCTCCAGGTCACCGACGACGCGCTGCTGCTGGAGAAGTACGGCGTGCGCGGCGCCCAGTACGCCGACATGGCGGCCCTGCGCGGCGACCCGTCCGACGGCCTGCCCGGCGTCAAGGGCGTCGGCGAGAAGACCGCCGCCCAGCTGATCAACGAGTACGGCGACCTCCCCGCCATCCGCGCCGCCGCCCTCGACCTCGGCTCCGGACTCACCCCGGCCCGCCGCCGCAACATCGTCGAGGGCGCCGCCTACCTGGACGTGGCCCCCAGGGTCGTCCGCGTCGCCGACGACGCCCCCCTCCCCGCGTTCGACCCGGCCCTCCCCCACGAGCCCCTCGACCCGATGACCCTCGAACACCTCGCCACCCGCTGGGGCCTCGGCACCTCCCTGGACCGCGTCCTGGAGGCCCTCGCCACCCGCTGACCCCACTCCCCGCCGGTCGGTCGCCGGCCCCCCGGCGGCCTGTCGGTGGGCGGCCGTATAGTTCGGGGAACTGATGATCAGTTCTGTTCCGAACTCGGGGGTCCCCTTGAACAGCATCTCCATCAAGCGACGCGGCGCGTTCGTGCTCGCGGCCGCCGCCCTGGCCACGGTCGGGGTCGCGGGTACGGCCCAGGCCGTGCCCAACTCCGGCTCGCTGTGGGTCGGCTACGGCAAGAGCAACACCTACGCCAGCGTCAAGTGTGTCCAGCTGATATCCAACAGCCTGCAGTACCAGACCGGTTACCACACGGTCACGGTGGACGGCGCGTTCGGACCGGACACCTACGGGGCGGTCGTCGCCCTCCAGAAGTGGGCGCACCTGGACCCTGACGGCGTCGTCGGCCCGAGGACGGGCGACGTCATGATCGAGGCGACCAAGGACTACTACGGCTGCTACTCCTACCTGCCCACGCTCAAGTAGGGGCCGGCGCACAGCACGACAGGGGCCCGCACGTTCGCTTCGAACGTGCGGGCCCCTTCGGGTACCCGGCTCAGCCCACCGAGGAGTAGGCGATGATGCCGCGGCGCAGGCCGTCGACGGCCTTGCGGGCGGTCTTGCGGAGTTCGGCGTCCCCGCCGGCCGCGTCCTGGATCTGGCCGAGGACGTCGATCAGCTGCTTGGTCCAGCGGACGAAGTCGCCGGCCGGCATGTCGGCGTCGCGCAGGACCTGGTCGAGGCTGTGGCCGAGGGCCCAGCGGTAGGCGGCCCAGGCGAAGCCGAGGTCGGGTTCGCGCTGGCCGACGCCCTCGGCGGTGTTGATCCGGTGCTGCTCCTCCAGGGCGTCCAGATGGCCCCAGATCCGGACCATCTTGCCGAGTGCCTCCTTGGCCGCGCCCTCCGGCACCCGGGGCGCGCCGGCGTCGTCGGACTGGCGCGACTCGTAGACCAACGCCGAAGCGCAAGCGGCGAGTTCGGCGGCGGCGAGGCCGCTCCAGACGCCCTCGCGGATGCACTCGGAGGCGAGCAGGTCGAGTTCGCCGTAGAGCCGGCCGAGCCGCTTGCCGTCGTCGGTGACGGTGTCGCCCTGGAGGTAGCCCAGGTCGGTGAGCAGGCCGCAGACCCGGTCGAAGGTGCGGGCGATGGTGTGGGTGCGGGAGCGCATCCGGCGTTCGAGCAGTTCGGTGTCGCGGTGCAGCCGGTGGTAGCGCTCGGCCCAGCGGGCGTGGTCCTCGCGGTCGGAGCAGCCGTGGCACGGGTGCTGGCGCAGTTCGGTGCGCAGCCGGGTGATCTCCGGGTCGTCGGCGGCGGCCGCGCGGCCGCGCCGGAACCGCTCGGGTTCGAGGTGGCCGGCCTTGGTGCGCAGGGCGGAGGCGAGGTCGCGGCGGGACTGGGGGCTGCGCGGGTTGAAGGACTTGGGGATGCGCACCCGCTCGACGGCGACGACGGGGTACGGGAAGTCGATCATCGCGAGCCGCTTGACCTGCCGTTCGGCGGTGAGCACCACCGGGCGCGGGCCGTCCTGGTAGTCGGGGTGGCGCGGGCCGCCCCGGCCGGAGCGGCTGACCGGCGGCAGGCCCGGGTCGAGGACCAGGGCGAGGCCGGCGAACTTGCCGGTGGGGACGTGGATGACGTCGCCCGGCTTGAGCTGCTCGATGGACTCGACGGCTGCGGCGCGGCGCTGGCTGGTGCCCTCGCGGGCCAGTTCGTTCTCGCGGTCCTTGAGCCGGCGGCGCAGCTCCATGTACTCGTCGAAATCGCCGAGGTGGCAGGTCATCGACTCGCGGTAGCCGTCCAGCCCCTCCTCGTTGCGCTGCACCTGGCGGGCGATGCCGACGACCGAGCGGTCCGCCTGGAACTGGGCGAAGGAGGTCTCCAGCAGTTCGCGGGAGCGGTGCCGGCCGAACTGGGAGACCAGGTTGACGGCCATGTTGTACGAGGGTCGGAACGAGGACTTCAGCGGGTACGTACGGGTGCCGGCCAGGCCGGCCAGCGCCTCCGGGTCGAGGCCGCGCTGCCAGAGCACCACGGCGTGGCCCTCGACGTCGATGCCGCGCCGCCCGGCCCGGCCGGTGAGCTGGGTGTACTCGCCGGGGGTGATGTCGGCGTGGGTCTCGCCGTTCCACTTGACCAGCTTCTCCATGACCACCGAGCGGGCGGGCATGTTGATGCCGAGCGCCAGGGTCTCGGTCGCGAAGACGGCCTTGACCAGGCCCTTCACGAAGAGCTCCTCGACGACCTCCTTGAACCGGGGCAGCATCCCGGCGTGGTGGGCGGCGATGCCGCGCTCCAGCCCGTCCAACCACTCGAAGTAGCCGAGGACGTGCAGGTCCTCGTCGGGGATGTCGGCGCAGCGCTCCTCGACGACGGCCCGGACCAGGGCGCGGTCGGAGTCCTTGTTGAGCCGCAGCCCGGAGCTGAGGCACTGCTGGACGGCGGCCTCGCAGCCGGCCCGGCTGAAGATGAAGGTGATCGCGGGCAGCAGGCCCTCGGCGTCGAGGCGGTCGATGACGTCGACCCGGCCCGGGGTCCAGACCCGGCCGGGGCGGCCGTTGGGCATGGAGCGGCCCCGGCCGCGGCCGAAGCGGTCGCGCGGGTTGCGGTCGAGCTCGGAGCGGGCGAGCCGGACGAGTTCGGGGTTGACCAGCTTGCCGGGGTGGCGCGGACCCGCCTTGGGGCGGCCGTCCCGGTCGGGGTCGGCGAACAGGTCGTACATCCGGTTGCCGGCCATCACGTGCTGCCACAGCGGCACCGGGCGGGTCTCGGAGACGATGACCTTGGTGCCGCCGCGGACGGTGTCCAGCCAGTCGCCGAACTCCTCGGCGTTGGAGACGGTCGCGGAGAGCGAGACGAGGGTGACCGACTCGGGGAGGTGGATGATGACCTCCTCCCAGACGGCGCCGCGGAAGCGGTCGGCGAGGTAGTGCACCTCGTCCATGACGACGTAGCCGAGCCCGTCGAGGGTGCTGGAGCCCGCGTAGAGCATGTTGCGCAGCACCTCGGTGGTCATGACCACCACGGGGGCGTCGCCGTTGACGGTGTTGTCGCCGGTGAGCAGGCCGACCTTGGCGGCACCGTAGCGCTTGACCAGGTCCCCGTACTTCTGGTTGGAGAGCGCCTTGATCGGCGTGGTGTAGAAGCACTTTCGGCCGGCCTGGAGGGCCAGGTGCACGGCGAACTCGCCGACGATGGTCTTCCCGGAGCCGGTGGGGGCGGCGACCAGGACCCCTGAGCCGGCCTCCAGCGTCTCGCAGGCCTCCAGCTGGAAGTCGTCCAGCGGGAAGTCGTAGAGCTGCTGGAAGCCGTACAGGGCGGTGGCCTGCTCCTGGGCCCGGCGACGGCTGGCCGCGTACGCCTCGGCGGGGCTGAGCTCCTGGTCGTCCTGGGGCTCTGGATCGGGGGTGTTCATCGCCGTCCGGGTGTGGTTGGTGTGATCTCGCATCTCAGCGAGAGGTTACCCGGGTGGAGTGACATCGATAGCACCGTTTTCCGCGCGAGGAGATCACTCCTCTCCCACATCCATAGTTGCAAATGTCTTCAAGTGATCAGGAGTGGATCAGATCCGGACGTCTGCGGTCATCCGCGGTGGAGTGCGGGAGTTGCTGCCTACCTTCGGGAGCCACAGCCACCAACTCACGGGAGGACCGCCACGATGGCGAACCTGGAGACGTCCCTCAAGGACGCCATGTCGATCGACGGCGCGATCGGCGTCGCCCTGGTCGACTACGGCAGCGGCATGGCCCTCGGCACCCTCGGCGACGGCGGCGAGTTGGACCTCAACGTCGCCGCGGCCGGGAACACCGACGTGGTCCGCGCCAAGATGCGGGCGATGGAAGCGCTCAACCTGCTCGACAACGAGATCGAGGACATCCTGATCACGCTGACCCACCAGTACCACATGGTCCGGCCGATCACGACGCCCAGCGGGCGCGGGCTGTTCCTCTTCCTGGTGCTCCACCGCAACCGGTCCAACCTGGCGATGGCCCGCCACCGGCTCAAGCAGATCGAGCTCTCGCTGGAGATCTGAGCCCACCACCACGGGGGACGCCACGGGGACCGACACGGGGACGACACAGGAAAGGGGGGCCGCGTGACGGTAGCCGTCTACCAGGCCAAGGCCGAGTTCTTCCGGATGCTCGGCCATCCCGTCCGGATCCGGGTGCTGGAGCTGCTCCAGGCCGGACCGACACCCGTCCGCTGCCTGCTCGCCGAGCTGGAGGTCGAGCCCTCCAGCCTGTCCCAGCAGCTCGCGGTGCTGCGCCGGTCCGGCATCGTCACCGCCACCCGGGACGGCAGCACGGTGGTCTACGCGCTGGCCGGCGGCGACGTCGCCGACCTGCTGCGAGCAGCCCGGCGGATCCTCACCGGGCTGCTCGCCGACCGGGACGGGCTGCTCGCAGAGCTGCGCGCGGCTGGCGACCACGGTCCGCCGGACGGAGCCTAGTCCTTCAGCAGCTCCACCAGCCCCTCCGCCAGCCGCTCGTAGTCCGCCGCCCGGTTGTACAGCTGGCCGCTGACCCGCAGCACCCCGCCGTCGGGCCCCGGCCGGACCGCGACCCGGACGCGGTGCCGCCGCCACAGCTCGGCCACCAGCGCGCGGGACGACGTGTCGGAGTCGGCCCGGCCCTCCGGCAGCCGTACGGTGCGCATCCACACTCCGGGCGTCGCGGGCAGCGGCCGCAGGCCCACCCGCTCCACCAGCACCCGCTGGCCGTACGCGGCGAGCGCGGCATTGTGCGCGGCGACCGCCCGGTGGCCCAGCTCGCGCAGCAGCTCGAAGCCGGCCGGGGCGGCCAGCCACGGGGTGTAGTCGCCGGTGCCGCGCCACTCGACGTTGGCCGGGAAGCCCCGGTGGTGCTCCCAGGACAGCGCGAGCGGGCGTATCCGGGCCGTCCACTCGGGGCGGACGGACAGCACGCCGGTAGCGCGCGGGGCGAAGGCCCACTTGTGCAGGTTGCCGAACCAGAAGTCGGCGTCGGGGTCGACCGGGTCGGCCAGCATGCCGGGCGCGTGGGCGCCGTCCACCAGGGTGGTCACCCCGCGCCCGCGCAGCTCGGCGACCAGCTCCGGGGAGGCCACGGTCCGGGCGGTGAGCGAGGTGATCCGGTCCAGGACGGCGACGGTGGTGCGCCCGTCCACGGCCGCGAGCACCGCCTCCCGGACGGCCCGCTCGTCCGGGGCGTCCAGCGGCACCTCGGCCACCACCAGTTCGGCGCCGGTCTCGGCTGCCCGGCGGGCGACGGCCTCGGTGACGGCGCCGTAGCCGTGGTCGGTGACCAGGACCCGGTCACCGGGGGCGAACGGGATGCTGTCCAGGGCGATCGCCACCGCCTCGGTCACGTTGGCGACCAGCGCCAGCCGGTCCGGGTCGGTGGCCAGCTCGGCGGCGATCCGTTCGCGGGCCCCGGCAATCCGGGCGGGCAGGTCGGCGAAGAAGAGGTCCGGGTCCAGCTCCTGTTCGGTCCGCAGCGCCTCCTGCACCCGCTGCACCGGCAGCGGCACGGCGCCGTACGAGCCGTGGTTGAGGTGCGCGGCCTGCGGCGAGACGCTGAACAGGCCCTCGGCGGCGGGCAGTGGGACCGGGGGTTCGGCGGTGCTCAGGTCATCGACCACGGCGGTACTCCCTCTCGTGATGGTGATGGTGATGGCTGATGGCGCTGGTGATGTGTGACATTTCATAGCCAGGCTACGGTTCGACCCCCGTCCCGTACACGGCTTCGGGCCGATCCGTTGAGTTCCCGGGCCCCCGACTGGGACACTCCGCGTGACCGCCGCCCGGCCCCGGGCGGCACCGCGAACGGGGAGAGCACGGGATGAAGATCGCAAGACCGGGACCGGTCGGCCAACGGCAGTGGACCCCGCTGACCGCGACCAACGCGGGGCTGGCCTTCGGGCTGGAGCTCGCCCTGCTCGCCTCGCTCTGCTACTGGGGGTTCAAGACCGGCTCCAGCCTGGCCACCCGACTGCTGCTGGGCCTCGGCGCCCCGGCCTTGGCGGCCACCTTCTGGGGCCTGTTCCTGGCCGCCGGCGGGCCGAGGTTCCGCCAGCCGCTCGGCGTGGAGATCGCGCTCAAGCTGCTCGCCCTGCTCACCGGGGCGCTCGCGCTGCACGCCGGCGGGCGGACCACCCTGGCGGTGGTCTACGCGGTGCTGGTCGTGATCAGCGTGACGGTGGAGTACACCACGCGCTGACCCCGGGCGGACCGAAGGCCCCGGACCCCTCGACGAAAAGGGGTCCGGGGCCTCGGGCGGGTGGCGCGAACTCTTCTGCACGGGTGGCGGTGTGGGCGGCGGCGCTGTTCGTGGCCGGCGGCGGGATCGGGCCGGTCGGCGCCTGCGGTGGGCAACTGGGCTGACCGGCAACGGTCATGGCGGTTCGACGGCGGAGGATCCGGTCACGTCCGATAAGCTAGAACTTCAACAGAGCTTGAAGTCAAGGAGTGGTGGCCGTGGCCGGAACCGCACCCGTCGACCTGCTCAGCGTCGGCGAGGTGGCCCGGCGCGCCGGGATCGCCACCTCCGCGGTGCGCTTCTACGAGGAGCAGGGCCTGATCTCCTCCGAGCGCTCGGCGGGCAACCAGCGCCGCTACCGGCGGCACGTGCTGCGCCGGATCTCGCTCATCCTGGTCGCCAAACGGCTCGGCATCCCGCTCTCCGAGGTCGCCGAGGTGTTCACCGGCCTGCCCGAGGACCGGATGCCGGGCAAGCACGACTGGGAGCGGATCTCCCGCCGCTGGGCCGAGCAACTACGCGCCCGCCGGATGGAGTTGGAGCACCTGGAGGACGAACTCACCGGATGCATCGGCTGCGGCTGCGTGTCGCTGCGCCGTTGCCGGGTACTCAACCCGGGCGACGAACTCGCCACCGAGGGCCCCGGGCCCCGGCTGCTGCTGCCCGCCGAGGAGCAGTAGCGGAACAGGAGCGGAGCAGCAGCGGTGGTACCCGGTCGGACGCGGCCCTCGTGAGGTTCCCCGCTGCGCCCGACCGGGGGCTCGTGGTGCGACCGGCGGGATCAGCCGGAGGACTCCTGGGCCGGGAAGTGGCAGGCCGCCTGCCGCCCGCCGGTGCCGACCACCTCCAGCAGCGGCCGCTCCGTCCGGCAGCGCGCCTGCGCCTTGGGGCAGCGCGGGTGGAAGCCGCAGCCGGTGGGCGGGTCGGCCGGGCTCGGCGGGTCGCCGAGCAGCACGATCCGCTCCCGGGCCCGCTCGGCCGCCGGGTCCGGGAGCGGGACCGCGGACAGCAGCGCCCGGGTGTACGGGTGCGCCGGGCTGCCGTACACCTCGGCCTTGTCGCCGATCTCCACGATCCGGCCCAGGTACATCACCGCGACCCGGTCGCAGACCCGCTTGACCACCGAGAGGTCGTGCGCGATGAACACGTACGCCAGGCCCAGCTCCCGCTGCAACTGCTCCATCAGGTTGACCACTTGGGCCTGGACGGAGACGTCGAGCGCGGAGACCGGCTCGTCCGCGATCACCAGCTTCGGCGAGGTGGCCAGCGACCGGGCGATCCCGATGCGCTGCGCCTGGCCGCCGGAGAACTCGTGCGGGTAGCGGTCGAGGTGCTCGGGGATCAGCCCGACCAGCTCCATCAGCTCGGCCGCCCGGCCGCGCGCCGCCGCGGCGGACGCGCCCTGCACCAGCAGCGGCTCGGAGATGATCCGGGCCACCGTCTGCCGGGGGTTGAGCGAGGAGTACGGGTCCTGGAAGACCATCTGCAGGTGCCGCCGGTGCGGCCGCAGCCGGGCCTGGGAGAGGCCGCCGATCTCGGTGCCGTCGAAGGTGACGGTGCCCGAGGTGGGGTCGAGCAGCCGGACGATCATCCGTCCGGTGGTGGACTTGCCGCAGCCGGACTCGCCGACCAGGCCCAGGGTCTCGCCCGCGCCGAGGTCGAAGCTCACCCCGTCCACCGCCCGAACCGGCGCCCCGGGCCGGCCGGTACGGCTGCGCCGCCCGGCGAAGGTCTTCACCAAGTCCCTTACGGACAGCAGTGGTTCCGCCATCAGACGGCTCCTTCCGGCACCAGTGGCAGGTGGCAGGCGGCCCGGTGACCGGCCGTGGCCGGACCGAGCGGGCCGAGCGAGGGGCGCTCGGCCAGGCAGCGGGCGTGCTCCTCGGCCGGCGCCGCGCCGGTGCGGGCGCAGCGCGGGGCGAAGGAACAGCCGGGGGCGGGGACGAGCAGCGAGGGCGGGCTGCCGGGGATGGCCCGCAGCGGGGCGTCGTCGGTGTCGTCCAGGCGCGGCAGCGAGTCCAGCAGGCCGCGGGTGTACGGGTGCGCCGGTGCGGCGAACAGCCGTTCCACCGGGGCCTGTTCGGCCGCCCGGCCGCCGTACATGACCAGCACCTCGTGGGCGACCCGGGCGACCACCCCCAGGTCGTGGGTGATCAGCACGACGCCGAGACCGCGCTCCTGCTGGATCCGGGCGATCAGGTCGAGGATCTGCGCCTGGACGGTGACGTCCAGTGCGGTGGTGGGCTCGTCGGCGATCAGCAGGTCGGGTTCGCAGGCGAGCGCCATGGCGATCATGACGCGCTGGCGCATGCCGCCGGAGAACTGGTGCGGGTACTCGTCGACCCGGCGGGCCGGTTCCGGGATGCCGACCTCGGCGAGCATCTCGACGGCCCTGGCCCGGCCGGCCTTGCGGCCCGCCCGGAAGTGCACCCGGTAGTGCTCGGCGATCTGTTCGCCGACGGTGTAGAAGGGGTGCAGGCTGGACAGCGGGTCCTGGAAGACCATCGCGATCCGTCGGCCCCGGACGGTGCCCAACTCCCGCTCCCCCAGGCCGTTCAGCTCCTGCCCGTCGAGCCGGATCGAGCCGGTGACGGCGGCGCCCCGGTGCAGGCCCATGACGGCCAGCGAGGTGACGGACTTGCCGCTGCCGGACTCGCCGACCAGCCCGAGGGTGCGCCCGGCCGCGACGGTGAAGGAGATGCCGTCCACGGCCCGGACGGTGCCGCGCGGGGTGTCGAAGGAGACCCCGAGGTCCTCGACCTCCAGCAGTCCGGTCATCAGTACCTCACTCTCGGGTCGACGTACGCGTAGAGCACGTCGACCAGCAGGTTGGCCGCGACGATGAAGAAGGCCGCGAGCAGGGTGACGCCGAGGATCACGGGCTGGTCGGAGCGGGCCAGTCCGTCGTAGAACAGCCGGCCGACACCGGGCAGGCCGAAGATCGACTCGGTGATGACGGCGCCGGCCAGCAGCCCGCCGAGGTCCATCCCGAAGATGGTCAGGATCGGCGTCGTCGCGGAGCGCAGCCCGTGCTTGACGGTCACCGTGCGGGCCGGCAGCCCCTTGGCGCGGGCGGTGCGGATGTACGGCTCGGCCATCGCCTCGATCATCGAGTTGCGACTCTGCCGGGCGTACATGGCCGCGTACAGCAGGGCCAGCGCGATCCACGGCAGCAGCAGGTTGGACGCCCAGGCCACGGGGTTCTCGGTGAACGCGTGGTACGAGGGGTAGGGCAGCAGCCCGGCCGTCCTGACCACGCCCCAGATCAGCATGATCGAGGTGAAGTAGACCGGCAGCGAGGCCGCCCCGACCGAGAGCACCATCAGGGTCCGGTCGGTGAGGCCGCCCTTGCGCAGCGCCGAGGTGACGCCCGCGCCGAGGCCCAGGATCAGCCAGAGCACGGCCGCGCCGATGGCCAGCGAGATCGACACCGGCAGCCGGTCGGTGAGGAGGTCCCAGACCGGCAGCCCGTACTCGTAGGAGTAGCCGAGGCAGGGGAAGCCGCAGTGCACGGCGCTGGGGCCGGTGCCGTAGTCGCGGCCGGCGAAGATCCCGGTCAGGTAGGCGGTGAACTGCTCCCAGACCGGCTTGTCCAGGCCCATCGCCGCCTTGACGTCGGCGAGCCGCTCGGGGCTGCAGGTCTTGCCGCAGGCGGCCGCGGCCGGGTCGTTGGGCAGCAGGTAGAAGATGGTGAAGGTGATGGCGCAGATGGCGAGCAGGATGCCCGCCACGCCGAGCAGTCGGCGGCCGAGGTAGAGGATCACGACCGGGCTCCCCGGGGGTCGAGGATGTCGCGCAGGGCGTCCCCGAGCAGGGTGAACGCGAGCACGGCGAGGAACAGGAAGGCCGTCGGGATGAGGAAGTACGTCGGGTCGGTCTCGTAGTGGACGATGCTCTCGGCGATCATCTGCCCCCAGGACGGGGTCGGCGGGCGGACGCCCACGCCGAGGTAGCTGAGCGCGGCCTCGGTGGCGATCATGCCGGGGATCAGCAGCGTGGTGTACGCGATGACCGGGCCGGAGACGTTCGGCAGGATCTCCCGGGTGAGGATGCGCCAGGAGCGGGCGCCGCCGACCCGGGCGGCCTCGACGTACTCGCGGTGCTTGAGCGAGAGGGTCTGGCCGCGCACCACCCGGGCGATGCCGGGCCAGGTGAACAGACCGATGACCAGGGTGATCAGCAGGATCCGGTTGACGTCCTTGGCCACCGACATCATCGCGATCATGAAGATCAGCGAGGGGAAGGACATCGTGAGGTCCATCAGCCGGGACAGCACGGCGTCCGTCCGGCCGCCGAAGTAGCCCGCCGCGACGCCGGCCAGGGTGCCGGTGACCACGACGACCGCGGTCGCGCTGAACGCGATCAGCAGCGACACCTGGCCGCCGTGCAGCACCCGGGCGAACAGGTCGCGGCCGGTGATCGGCTCGACGCCCAGCCAGTGCCGGGTGCTGATGCCGCCGAAGTCGCCCCTGGGCATGCCGCCCAGGTAGGCGTCCACGGCGCGCTTGTCGAACTCCTCGGGGGACCAGCCGCCGAGCGAGCTGAGCGGGCCGGCCAGCGCGGCCGCCAGGACCAGCACGCCGACCGTGATCAGGCCGAACCGGGCCGATCCGCGGGCCCACAGCTGCTGCCCCACCCGGCGCCAGGGCCCGCCTCCGGCGGCTTCCGCGGGGCCCGCCGCCACGGCGGCGGGTTCAGTGGTGACGGTCATCCTCAGCCCTTGCCCTTGGCCGGGTCCTTGAGGCCGACCACGGCCAGGTCGATCATCCCGGCGTAGCCCGAACTGCCGAACGCGCCCGCCACGTTGGTGCCGACCATCAGCGGGCGGCGCTGCCACATCAGCGGGACGGCCGGGGCCTTCTTCAGCAGTTCCTCGTCCAGCTGCTGCCAGGCCTTGTTGGCCTCGTTGACGTCCGACATGGCCGCGATCCGGTCCATCTCGTCCATCGTGGCCTGGTCCCGGAACTGGCTGAAGTTGCCCTGGTTGCCCTTCTCCTTGATGGTGCGTCCGTCGAACAGGAACGGCAGGAAGGTCGCGGCGGACGGGTAGTCCGGGCACCAGCCGTTGATGGTCAGCTCGGGAGCGTTCTTGGTGTCGCCGAGGGTGTCGGTGAAGGCGGACGGGTCCACGGTGTTGACGGTGACCTGTACGCCGACCTTGCCCAGCGACTGCTGGATCGCCTCGGCCCGGGTCTTGTCGCCGAGCGAGACGGTCAGCCCGACCTTCAGGTCGGTCTTGCCCGCGTCCTTGAGCAGGGCCTTGGCCTTCTCCGGATCGCCGGCCGCCGGGATCTTCAGCGGGTCCGCCTTGGCCCCGCCGGTCAGCGAGGGCGGGAGGTAGGAGGTCGCCACGTCGGCCATCGCCGGACCGCCGAAGGCCGTCACCTGGGCCTCGCGGTCGACCGCCCACATCATCGCCTCGCGCACCTTCGGGTCGTCGAAGGGCGCCTTGGCGGTGTTCAGGTACAGCATGTCGGTGCAGCCGGTCTGTTCGGCCGCCATCCGGGCCTTGACGTCCGCCTTGGGAAGCACCTTGGCGACCGACTCGTGCTGCATCCAGGGCATGTTGATGGCGTTGGCGTCGGCGTCCTCGCTGGCGATGATCCGGTCGTCCGCCTGGCCGCCCTTGATGCCCTCGGTGACCACGATCCGGTCCGGGTAGGCCTTGCGGACGGTGTCGGTGGCCTGGTCCCAGCTGGTGTTGCGGACCAGCACCAGCTGCTTGCCCCGGTCGTAGCTCTCGATCTTGTACGGGCCGGAGGAGAACGGCCGGGAGTCGTACTGGGTGCCCTTCTCCTGGGACTGCGGCACCGGGGAGAAGGTCGGCAGGGTGACGGTGTCGGAGAACTCGGCGACCGGGCGCTTGAGGTGGAAGACGATCGTCTTCGCGTCCGGGGTCTCGATGCTCGCCAGGTGCTCGCCGGTGAGCGGGCCCTTGTACTTCTCGCCGCCGGCCAGGTACTGGATCGCGTAGTCCGGCCCGCCGGTGAGGTCCGGGGAGAAGGAGCGCTCCACGTTGTACTTGATGTCGGCGGCCAGGATCGGGCTGCCGTCCTCGTACTTGAGGCCGTCCTTGAGCGTGAAGGTCCAGGTCTTGCCGCCGTCCGAGGACTTGCCCAGGTCGGTGGCGAGGTCCGGGACGATCTCGCTGCCGGCCGCGCCCGGCTCGGCCTTGAAGGTGGTCAGGGTGCGGTAGAGCAGCCGGGTGCCGAAGTCCATGTGCGGGACGGTCCAGTTGCGGGCCGGGTCGAGGTGGGCGAAGTCCTGGTTGGTCAGGACGGTGAGCGTGCCGCCCTTGACCGGGGTGCCGCCGATGACCGAGCCGCTCGCGGCGCCCGGCCCCTTGGTGCTGCCGGGGGCCGCGTCGGCGCCGCTGTCGCTCTTGTCGTTCTTGCAGGCCCCGAGGCCGAGGGTGAGGGTCGCCGCGAGGGCGGCGGCGAGAAGGGCATGGGTGCGCCTGGTCATGTGGCAACTCCGCTGTGGGGGGCCTGCTTTGGTCTGCGGGGCCGGCTCTGGCCGCACCGCCGTGTGACCCGTAACATAGTAATGTGAAATTGCACTGCACAAGAGGTGGCGCCCTCCGTTACCCAGCTGTGTCCCACCACCCCCAGCAGCCCAAGCCCGCCTAGGAGTTCACCGGTGACCCACCCCCAGCCCGGCCCCGCCACCGGGAGCCACGACCTCCCGGTCTCCCCCGCCCTGGACGCCTTCATGGCCACCGCCTGGGCCGCCACCCCGCTCCCCGCCGACCGACGCGTCCCCGGCTACGACCGGTTCGCCGGCCGCCGCGCCCGGCTCTCCGCCGCGTTCCCCGGCGAACGGCTGGTCGTCCCCGCCGGGCGGCTCAAGGTCCGCTGCAACGACCTCGACCACCGCTTCCGCCCGCACAGCGCCTACGCCTGGCTCACCGGACTCACCGGCGAGGATCAGGCCGACCACGTCCTCGTCCTCGAACCCACCGGCCCCGAAGGCCACGAACCGGTCCTCCACGTCCGCCCCCGGTCCCCGCGCAGCGGCGGCGAGTTCTACCGCGACCGCCGCTACGGCGAGTTCTGGGTCGGCCGCCGCCCCGACCTCGACGAGACCACCCGGCTCACCGGCGTGCGCACCGAACACCTCGACGACCTCGGCAAGTCGCTCACCGGACCACAGCCGCCCACCCGGGTGCTGGCCGGCACCGACCCGGTCGTCGACCAGGCCACCGGGCGCCGTACGGCATCCGCCGCCGACCTCGAACTCGCCGCCGTGCTCTCCGAGTTGCGCCTGATCAAGGACGACTGGGAGGTCCAGCAGCTGCAACTCGCCGTCGACCACACCGTCAGCGGCTTCGAGGACGTCGTCCGCGCCCTGCCCACCGCCCTGCGCCACCACCGCGGCGAACGCTGGATCGAAGGCGTCTTCGACCTGCGCGCCCGCGCCGAGGGCAACGGCCCCAGCTACACCACCATCGCCGCCTCCGGCGCCCACGCCTGCGTACTCCACTGGATCCGCAACGACGGCGCCCTCGACCCCGACGCCCTGCTGCTGCTCGACGCCGGCGTCGAGACCGACACCCTCTACGCCGCCGACATCACCCGCACCCTCCCGCTCAGCGGCACCTTCACCCCGGTCCAGCGGCAGGCCTACGAACTCGTCCTCGCCGCCCAGAGCGCCGGCATCGCCGCCCTGCGCCCCGGTGCCCGCTTCCGCGACTTCCACCACGCCGCCATGCGGGTCATCGCCGAAGGCCTCGCCGACTGGGGCGTCCTGCGCGTCCCCGCCGACCAGGCCCTCGCCGAGGACAACGGCCTCCACCGCCGCTACACCCTCTGCGGCAGCGGCCACATGCTCGGCCTCGACTACCACGACTGCGCCAAGGCCCGCGCCGACCGCTACGTCGACGGCACCCTGGAAGCCGGCATGGTCCTCACCGTCGAACCCGGCCTCTACCTCCAGCCCGACGACGAAACCCTCCCCCTCGAACTCCGCGGCCTCGGCATCCGCATCGAGGACGACCTCGTCATCACCGAGGACGGCGCCCACCTGATGTCCGGCGCCCTCCCCCGCACCGTCCCCGCCATCGAGTCCTGGATGGCCCAGCTGCTGAGCTGAGTCAGACCCCCCGCGCGCTCCGCCACAGGTCCGTGACGATGGCCTCCGCCGGGCCCGTACGGGCCAGCCGGTGGGCGGTGCCCGCCCAGAGGTGCATGGCGTCGGTGTCGGCCCGGCGGGTGGCGGCGGCGCGCAGCGGGGCGGTGAGGTGGTGGACCTCGGGGTAGGCGGGCGGGGCGTACGGGCCGTAGCGGTCGATGAAGGCGTTGCGCAGTCCGCGGGCGGGGCGGCCGGTGAAGGCGCGGGTGACGACGGTCTCCGGCAGTTCGGTGAGCGCGGCCCGGTGGGCGGCGGAGGCGCCGGACTCGTCGGCGCGCAGCAGCGCCGTCCCCAGCTGCACCGCGGCGGCCCCGGCCCGCAGCGCCGCCGCGATCGCCGGGCCGTCGCCCAGCCCGCCCGCGGCGATCAGCGGCAGCACGGTCACCGCCCTTACGGCGGGCAGCAGTTCGAGCAGCGGCAGCTCTCCGGGCGGGTCCGTCACCCGATGGGTGCCGCGGTGCCCGCCGGCCTCCGGGCCCTGCACGCACAGGGCGTCCATCCCGGTCTCCTGCGCCGCCCGCGCCTCCGCCGGCGTGGTGACGGTGGCGACCTGCCGCGTCCCCACCGCCCGCAAGGCCGCCGCCTCCTCGGCCGTCGGCAGCCCGAAGGTGTACGAGACGACCGGCACCGGGTCGGCGAGCAGCGCGGCGAGCTTGGCCTCCCAGTCGTCCCGGTCCGGCCCGATCTCCTCCGGCAGCTCCACCGCCCACCGCTCGGCCTCCGGCCGCAGCCGGTCCCGGTAGACGGCGACGGCGGCCGGATCCGCGGGCGGGGCCGGCACGAAGAGGTTCACCCCGTACGGCCGGCCGGTCGACTTCCGTACCGCGGCGATCTGTTCGCCCATCGCGGCGGCGCTCCGGTACCCCGCGGCGAGGAACCCCAGCCCGCCGGCCCGGTTCACCGCGGCCACCAGCTCCGGCGTCGAGGCGCCGCCCGCCATCGGGGCACCGATCACCGGAACGGCGAGTTCGGTGAGTTCGGCGAGTTCGGCGAGTTCGGCGAGTTCGTTGAGTTCGGAGAGACGCGCGGCCATCGGGGGCTCCTCACTCCGCCACGGGCACGGAACACTGCTACGGGTACGGAACTCCCTCACCCTACGCTCAGCGGATCAGCCCGCGCCCGCGCGCCTCCCGCACCGCCGCCGTCCGCGAGTCGACCCCCAACTTGGTGTAGATGTGCACCAGATGGGACTTCACCGTGGCCTGGCTCAGGTGCAGCCGCTGACTGACCTGCTGGTTGGTCAGCCCGTCCGCGACCAGCCCCAGCACCTCGGTCTCCCGGGCGCTGAGCGCCGCCGCGGGCGTCCGCATCCGCTCCAGCAGCCGGTCGGCGACGCTCGGCGCCAGCGCGCTGCGCCCCGCCGCGGCGGCCCGGACGGCCTGGGCGAGTTCCTCCGGCGGCGCGTCCTTCAGCAGGTATCCGGTGGCACCGGCTTCCAGGGCCGGGAGGGTGTCCGCGTCGCTGTCGTAGGTGGTGACCACCAGCACCCGCGGCGCGCCCGCCCGGGCGGTGATCGCGGCGGTGGCCTGGGCCCCGTTCATGGCCGAGCCGGGCCCGAACTGGAGGTCCATCAGCACCACGTCCACGCCCGGTTCCGCCGCCAGTTCGACGGCCCGCTCGGCGGTCGCCGCCTCGGCCACGATGGCGAAGTCGGGTTCGCTCTCCAGCACCGCCCGCAGCCCGGCCCGCACCACCGGGTGGTCGTCGGCGATCAACAGCCGGATCACGGGCCGGCCTCCGGGGTGACGGGCAGCTGCACCGCGAGGGCCGTCCCCTCGCCGGGTGCGGACTCCACCGTGAAGCTGCCGCCGAGCGCGCGGGCCCGGGCCCGCATCGACGGCAGTCCGAAGCCGCCGTCCGCGCCGGTGCGGCCGGCCACCGCCGCCGGGTCGAACCCGGTCCCGTCGTCGAACACGTCCAACGCCACCTCGCCCTCCATGTAGCTGAGTGTCACCTCGGCGCGCGAGGCCTTCGCGTGCCGCACGGTGTTGCCGAGCGCCGACTGCGCGATCCGCAGCAGCGCCACCTCCTGGGCGACCGGCAACCGAAGGGGGTCCCCGGAGACGTGCAGGTGGACGGGCAGTCCGCTGTGCGCGGTGGTGGTCGCACAGAGCCGCTCCAGCGCGACCGGCAGCGAATCGCCGTCCAGCGCGGGCGGGGTGAGCGCGCGGACGAACCGCCGGGCCTCGTCCAGGTTGTCCTGGGCGGCCTGGCGCGCCTGCTCCACGTACCCGGCGGCGGCGTCGGTGCGCTCGGGCAGCGCCCGCTGGGCCGCGCGCAGCAGCAGCTGGATGGAGCTGAGGCTCTGGGCGAGGGTGTCGTGGATCTCCCGGGCGAGCCGCTCCCGCTCGGCGAGGACCCCGGCCGCGTGGTGGGCGGCGGCGAGGTCGGCGCGGGCGGCGGTCAGTTCGTCGATCAGCCGGCGCCGTTCCTCGCTCTCCCGGTACAGCGCCTGGTAGCCGAGCACGGTGGCGGTGGCGACGGCCGCGCCGAGCGCGGGCCCGATCGAGGCGGCGAGGTTGAAGGAGTGCTGGTGCCAGGACCACGCGGCGATCGCCCCGAGCGCGGTGAGGGCGACGGCCGTCAGCCCGCCGCGCCGCCCGAGCAGGTGCAGTTCCAGGAAGTACAGCGGGAAGGCCAGCCACACCCCGTCCTGGGTGGCGACCAGCACGCCCGCCCAGGTCACGCCGAGCAGCGCCAGCCAGAGCGCCGCGCCCCGGCGGGAGCGGTGGACGGCGGCCAGCTTCGGCCCGACGGCGTACACGGCGGCCATCGCGGTGGCCGCGGCGGCGACGGCCGCCGGGTCCCCGCCCCGGTCGACGAAGGCGGCCCGGGCCACCGCGAGGGCGAGCAGGCCCGCCACGAGCAGGTGCAGGCAGAGCCGGAGGACGCGGGCGACGGGTGTGGTTCTGGATCGTTCGGTCGCCATCCCTCCAGCTTAAGTTCCGCGTTCTGAGCCCGGCATCAATCAAAAGGTTGAACTCCGCTTCTGCCCTTTGATGCCCAGGATGCAATCCCGGGCCCGATGCCCCGGCCACCCCGTTTCGGGGAGCGTGGCAACGTCACCGGCTCCGCTGCCGGCGGCAACGTCACCGGCCCCGCTGCCGGTGGCAACGTCCCCAGTCCCGCTGCCGCAGGAAGGCCCACCGTGTTCGTCGCCTGGAGGGATCTCAGGTTCGCCAAGGGGCGGTTCGCCCTGATGGGAACCGTCATCGTGCTGATCACCGTCCTGGTCGGCCTGCTGTCCGGACTGACCGCCGGACTCGGCCGGCAGAACATCTCCGCGATCACCGGCCTGCCCGCCGACCACCTGGTGTTCTCCAAGCCCGCCGACGGGCAGGAGCTGAACTTCACCGACTCCCAGCTCACCCCCGACCAGTGGCAGGCCTGGACGCGCGAGCCCGGCGTCACCTCCGCCCAGCCGCTCGGCATCACCACCACCAAGGCCGCCGCCGGCACCCGCACCGCCGCGCTCTCCGCCTTCGGCGTCCCGGACGGCTCCGACCTGGCCCCGCAGGGCGACCGGATCGCCCCCGGCCGGGCCGTGCTGTCCACCACGGCCGCCGAGAAGCTCGGCAACCTCGCCCCCGGCGCCGACTTCACCGTGGCCGGGCACCGGCTCACCGTCGCCGCCGTAGCCGGCGACGCCGCGTACAGCCACACCCCGGTGATCTGGACCAGCCTCGGCGACTGGCAGCAGTTCGCCCCCGGCGGCGCCGGCCACGCCACCGTCATCGCCCTGCACACCGGCAAGGGCGCCGACCTCGCCGCCGCCGACACCCGCCACGGCACCGTGACCCGAACCCGCGACGACGCCCTCGCCGCGATCGGCTCCTACACCTCCGAGAACGGCTCGCTCCAGCTGATGCGCGGCTTCCTGTTCGCCATCTCCGCCCTGGTGATCGGCGCCTTCTTCACCGTCTGGACGATCCAACGCAGCGGCGACATCGCGGTGTTGAAGGCCCTCGGCGCCTCCACCCGCTACCTGCTGCGGGACGCCCTCGGCCAGGCCGTACTGCTGCTGGTGCTCGGTACGGCCGTCGGCACCGCGATCGCCTCCGGCTTCGGCGCGCTGCTCGGCTCCGCCGTCCCCTTCGTCCTGGACGCCCCGACCGTCCTGCTGCCCGCCGTCGTCATGATCGCCCTCGGCGCGATCGGCGCGGCCCTGTCCATCCGCCGGATCACCTCCGTCGACCCGCTGACCGCCCTGGGGAGCGCCCGATGAGTCTCGACCTCGACCGCATCACCTTGACCTACCCGGACGGTGACGGCCGGCTGACCGCCCTGGACGACGTCTCGCTGACCGTCCCCAAGGGCTCCATCACCGCCGTGGTCGGCCCCTCCGGCTCCGGCAAGTCCAGCCTGCTGGCGGTGGCCGCCACGCTGATCAGCCCGGACACCGGCCGGGTCGTCGTCGACGGCACCGACACCGCCGGCCTCGGCCGCGCCGAACTCACCGCCCTGCGCCGCACCAGGATCGGCATCGTCTTCCAGCAGCCCAACCTGCTGCCCTCGCTCACTGCCGCCGAACAGCTCCAGGTGATGGCCCACCTGGACGGCCGCTCCCCCCGCGAGGCCCGCACCCGCGCCCTGGAACTCCTCGCCGCCGTCGGCCTGCGCGACCAGGCCGCCCGCCGCCCCCACCAGCTCTCCGGCGGCCAGCGCCAACGCGTCAACATCGCCCGCGCCCTGATGAACGACCCCACGGTGCTGCTCGTCGACGAGCCCACCAGCGCCCTCGACCACGAACGCGGCGCAGCGGTCCTGGAGTTGATCACCGAGCTGACCCACCGCCGCGCCACGGCCACCGTCCTGGTCACCCACGACCGCACCCATCTGACGGCCGTCGACCAGGTCGCCGAGGTCCATGACGGCCGCCTGACCCTGCCGGCGGCGGTGGCCTGAACTACTTCTTCGCCGCGAGCACGTCGTCCACCGAAAGCGTCACCGACGCCCCGATCGACTCCGGCAGCGTCAACGACTGCCCGGGATGGTGGACGGCGTGCACTCGGTACTCTCCGTCCTTGGGGTCGGTCAGCACCATCACCCGCTGGTTCGTCCGGTCCACGATGACGTAGACCGGCACCCCTGCCTCGGCGTACAGCGGCGGCTTCACCTTCAGATCAGTCGTGAAGTTCGACGACGTCACTTCCAGTACAAGACGGAAGACCGCTGGGTCATAGCAGTTTCGTTCGATCAGGTGTTCTCGGTAGTCGGCGTCGACAACACACAGGTCCGGAATCGCATAGTCGGACGGTCCGCCCGGCAACCACAGGCCCATCCCTTGAACCACTCGGGACGTATCACCATGGAGCCCCGCCGCCCACAACGGGATCATCAGGTCCGTGCGCGTCTCTCCATGCGGCCCGTCCGGAGGCGGCGTCACCGTGATCTGACCTCCAAGAATCTCGACCCGGTGCCCCACGAGTCGATCGGAGATCAGCTCTGCAGCCTCGAGCAACGTCATCTGCCCGAAGGGTTCTTCCACTGCGGCGGCGGACATGGAGTTCCTCCTGACTGCCGATGTCGAGATCATCATCGTAGAACGCGAGCGTCTCCCAGCACCCGATCCCCACCCTTCACCCGAACGGGTGGTTTAGCCCTACCGGGCCCGCAGTCGCAGCCCCGGACGCTCCGCCTCCGCCGCCTCGTCCTGGCCCGCCCACAGCGAGCGGACGTGGCTGAGGTGCCGGGTCATGCAGGCCTCGGCCGCCTCGGCGTCGCCGGAGAGCATCAGGTCCAGCAACTCCACGTGCTCCTCCGCCGAGGAGACCAGCTGCCCCTGCTCGTCCAGCCGGGTCAGCCCGTACAGCCGGGAGCGCTTGCGCAGGTCCCCGACCACATCGACCAGCCGCGCGTTGCCGGCCAGCCCCAGCAGGTCGAGGTGGAACTGCCGGTCCGCCTCCAGGTAGCCGATGAGGTCGTGCTTGCGGGCGGCCGCGACGATCGCCTCGGCCTGCGGGCGCAGCCGTTCCAGCTGGTCCTTGGTCGCCGCGCGGGTGACCCGGCCGACGGTCGGGACCTCGATCAGGGCGCGGATCTCGGTGTAGTCGTCGAGATCGCGCTCGGTGAGTTCGGTGACCCGGAAACCCTTGTTGCGGACGGCCTCGACCAGTCCCTCCCGGGCGAGGTCGAGCATGGCCTCGCGCACCGGGGTCGCGGAGACGCCGAAGTCGGCGGCGAGGGCGGGTGCGGAGTAGACGACGCCGGGGCGCAGTTCGCCGGAGATCAGGGCCGCCCGGAGCGCGTGGGCGACCTGGTCGCGGAGCCGCTCCTGCACGGAGATCAGGGTGCGGGACGTGAGCTCGGCCATGGTGTTCCTCCGGGTGGGTGCAGAACACCAGCGTACAATGTCACGTTACGTTGAGCGTGCAACAGTCCGCGATTCAAACACCCCGACGCTCATGGTGACAGCGGCCGTCGACCGTGACAACGGCCGACGGCACACGAATCCACGGCTGCACCACCACTGCCTAGGGCCGCCGGGCCCGCGAGGCCCGGTACACCTCCGCCGCCACTGCCAGGTCCTCCCAGCCCATCCCGACGCTCTTGAAGAACCGCGGCCGCCCGTCCGGCACCAGCGCGTCGCCGCGCACCAGCTCGGCCAGGTTCCACACCTGCCGCCGCCCGAGCGCGCCCGCCAGCAGCAGGTCGCCGGCCTCCCGGGCCGCCACCGAGCGCGCCTCCACGTACAGTTCGGCCCGCCCGACCAGCACCTCGTCCACTTCCCGCGCGTCCGGCTCGTGCGAGCCGACCGCCGCGACGGCCGCGTGATCGGGCACCAGCACCCCGTCGAACAGCGGGGTGCGCGCGGTGGTGCAGCAGACCACCAGATCGGCCTCGGCCACCGCCTCCGGCGCCCCCACCGCGCCCGCCAGCCCGAGCCCGCGCCCGTACGCCGCCAGCGCGGCGGCCCGCCCGGCGTCTCGCGCCACCACCGTGACCCGCCGGAGCGACTTCAGCCCCGGGACGGCCAGCAGCGCGTCCAGGTGCCCGTAGGCCTGCGGGCCGGAGCCGAACACCACCAGGTGCTCGGCCTCCGGCGCCGCGAGCCGCGCCAGCGCCGCCGCCGTCACGGCGGGCGTGCGCAGAGCGGTGAGGGCCGCGCCGTCCAGCAGCGCCAGTGGCTGGAGCGTCGGCCCGTCCAGCAGCAGGTAGCTGCCGGTGATCCGGGGCAGTCCGCGCGCCGGGTTGGCCGGCGCCACCCCGGCGATCTTGACGCCCGTGAAGGTCCCGGTGGCGGCCGGCATCAGCAGCAGTTCCCCCGCCGGCACCGGTACGACCGACCGGGCGGGTGCCACCTCCGGGTCGAACCCGTCCAGCAGCACCCGCTCGATCGCCCGCACCGCGTCGGCGGGCCCGACTCCGCCGACTCCCGGCACGGCGTACTGGAGCGGCTCAACCGCCGCGCCGGGAAGCTCATCACCGCTCACAGCAGGAACCCCGTCCCCAGCTCGTCGCCCGGTTCCAGGAGGAACCGGTGCTCCCCGGTGCGGTACGCCGTGCCGCTGACCTCGGTGACCACGCCCGCGCCCAGCGGGTCGCCGCCCGCGAGCACCTGCCCGGTGAACCGGGTGCCGATGATCGACTCGTGCCGCAGCGGCTCCCCGGGGGCGAGCCGCCCCTCGGCGGCGAGTACGGCGAGCCGGGCGGAGGTGCCGGAGCCGCAGGGCGAGCGGTCGATCTGCCCGTCCGCGAACACCACCACGTTCCGCTGGCTCAACATGCCGTCCGGAGAAGGGAGTTCGTCGTACAGCACGACCCCGTACACCCCGGACAGCCGCGGGTCGGTGGGGTGCGCGACTGCCTCCGAGTCGGCCAGCAGCGCCCTGATCTCCCGCCCCGCGGCGACGAGTTCGGGCAGCTGCCCGGTCTCGACCGCGAGCCCGAGCGCGGCGGCGGACACCGAGGCGTAGCAGGCCCCGGAGTGCGCCACGGCGACCTCGACCACCCCGCGCGAGGTGTTCAGCGGCAGCTTCAGCGCGCTGACCCGGCTGGGCACATTGCGGAAGGTGACGCCGGTGGTGCGCCCACCGGCCCGGTGCACCAACGCGGTGACCCGCCCGGAGGGCACGTCGATCCGCACCCGCGCCACGCCGTCCGAGGGTGCCGGTACCAGCCCGGAGTCAACCGCCCAGGCGCCGAGCGCGATGGTGCCGTGCCCGCAGGCGGTGGAGTAGCCGTCCTTGTGCCAGAACAGCACGCCCAGGTGCGCCTCGTCGTCGTCCGGCGGCACCAGGAACCCGCCGTACATCCCGGCGTGCCCGCGCGGCTCCCGGGCGAGCAGCCGCCGGATGTCGTCCAGCGCCCCGGGCCGGGGCGCTGTGGCGCTGCCGCCCGCGCCGATCGCGATGGCCCGCCGCTCGGCGACGCTGTCGCCGGGGATCGGGGGCGCCCCGCCGAGCACGATCCGGAACGGCTCGCCGGCCGTGTGGTAGTCGACGGCGTCGACGGTACGGAGGTCCATCAGGCACCCCCGCCCGGCAGTACGCTGATGGTCCGGCTCGCGGTGTAGAACTCCAGCGCGGCGCGGCCCTGTTCGCGCTCGCCGTGGCTCGCGCCCTTGGTCCCGCCGAAGGGCAGGTGGAAGTCGACGCCGCTGGAGGGCGCGTTGACCCGGATCATGCCCGCGTCGAGGCGCTCGGCGGCGGCCAGTGCCGCGTCCAGGCTGCGGGTGTGCACCGAGGTGGCGAGGCTGTGCGGGGTGTCGTTGGCGAGCGCGATGGCCTCGTCCAGGTCGGCCGCCGCGTGCAGCACCGCGATCGGGCCGAAGAACTCCTCACTGGCCAGCGGGTGTTCGGCCGGTACGTCGGTGAGCAGGGTCGGCTCGACGTACCAGCCGGTCCGCTCGGGGGCCTGTCCGCCGGTGAGCACCGTCGCCCCGGCCGCCACCGCCGAGTCGACGGCGAGGGTGAGCCGCTCCCGCGCGGCGGCGTTGATCACCGGCCCACAGACCGAATCGTCCATCCCCGCAAGGGCCTTGACCAGCGCCTCGCGCAGCGGCTGGTACGCCGCACCCACCGCGATCACCCGGCTGGTGGCGGTGCACTTCTGCCCGGCGTATCCGGCGATCGCGGCCGCGAGGTGCCCGGCGGCCAGGTCGATGTCCGCGTCCGGGAGGACCAACGCCGCGTTCAGTCCGCCGAGTTCGGCCTGCACCGGCACCCCGCGCCCGGTGGCGGCCCGCACCACGGCCCGGCCGACCCCGGTAGAGCCGGTGAAGGACACCACGTCGGCCTCGTCGACCAGTGCCTGCCCCTCCTCGGCCCCGCCGGGCAGCACGGTGAGCACGTCGGCGGGCAGGCCCGCCAGCTCGGCCAGCCGCAGCGCACAGGCCGTCGCCTCGGGCGCGGGCTTGAGCACGGCCGTGTTGCCGACCGCCAGTGCCGGCGCCGCCTTCCAACTCGGGATCGCCAGCGGGAAGTTCCACGGCGCGATCAGCCCGGCGACCCCGTACGGGCGGCGCCGGGTGAGCAGCAGCCCCGGTCCGGCGGCGGTCTCGTGCACCGCGCCGGACGGCTCGTACGGCGCCTGCGCGTAGTAGCGCCAGATCGCCGCCGTCCGGGCGACCTCCCCCCGCGCCTCGGCGAGCGGCTTGCCGACCTCCCGCACGATCAGCGCGGCCAGTTCCTCCGCGTGCGCCTCGACCGCCTCGGCGATCCGGCCCAGCGCGGCCGACCGGGCGCCCGCCCCCGCCGCGAGCCAGCCGCCCTGGGCGGCCCGGGCCCGCCCGACGGCGGCCCGCACGGCCTCGGCGCCGGGCTCCTCGACGGCGACCACCAGGTCGGCCGGGTCGGCGGGGTTGTACGAGGTGATGGTCACGACTGGCAGCCCTTCGAAAGCAGGTTGGACACGACGCGTCAGCGCAGGAACGACGCGTCAGAGCAGGACACGACGCATCAGAGCAGGAAGCCCGCCGGGAACGGGTCGTCCGGGTCGAGGAAGTACTGGGCGGTGCCGGTGACCCAGGCCCGCCCGGTGACGGTGGGCACCACCGCGGGCCGCCCGGCGACCTCGGTCTCCTCGACCAGCCGCCCGGTGAAGGTGGTCCCGATGAAGGAGTCGTTGCGGAAGTCCCGCCCGATCGGCAGCTCGCCGCGCGCGTGCAGCTGCGCCATCCGGGCCGACGTGCCGGTGCCGCAGGGCGAGCGGTCGAACCAGCCGGGGTGGATGGCCATCGCGTGCCGGGAGTGCTCGGCGGTGGAGCCGGGGGCGAGCAGCTGGACGTGGTGGCAGCCGTGGATGGACGGGTCCTCCGGGTGCACCGGCCGGTCGGGGCCCGCGTTGACGGCGTCCATCAGGGCCAGGCCGGCATCCAGGATCTCCTGCTTGCGCTCGCGCTCGAACGGCAGCCCGAACTCGGCGAGCGGCAGGATGGCGTAGAAGTTGCCGCCGTACGCGAGGTCGTAGCCGATGGTGCCGTACCCGGGCACCTCGATCTTGCGGTCCAGCGCGACGGAGTACGAGGCCACGTTGCGGATGGTGACGGACTTGGCGGCGCCGCCCTCGACCCGCACCTCGGCGACCACCAGGCCGGCCGGGGTGTCCAGCCGGACCGTCGTCACCGGCTCGACCACCGGCACCATCCCGGTCTCGACCAGGACGGTGGCGACGCCGATGGTCCCGTGCCCGCACATCGGCAGCAGCCCGGAGACCTCGATGTAGAGCACCCCGAAGTCGGCGTCCGGCCGGGTGGGCGGCTGCAGGACGGCGCCGCTCATCGCGGCGTGCCCGCGCGGCTCGTACATCAGCAGGGTGCGGAAGTGGTCCAGGTGCTGCTGGAAGTGCACCCGGCGTTCGGCCATGGTGGCACCGGGGATCACGCCGAAGCCTCCGGTGATCACCCGGGTGGGCATGCCCTCGGTGTGCGAGTCGACGGCGTGGAACACGTGACGGCTCCGCATGGCCTCACAACTCCCTCTGAGAAAAGGTCGATTGAGGCCGGCTGACCCCGCAGCCGGCCGACTGGACACGCCCTGGGCAAGGCCCTGGGCCCTGGACAGGGCCTCGGCGAGGCCCTGGGACCCGGGCGGGGCCTAGGCGAGGCCCTCGGCCAGCGCCTTCTCGGTGGCCGCGCGCACCGCCGCCTCGATCTCGGGCTCCAGCGGCAAGCGCGGCGCGCGGACCGGCCCGCCGGGGCGCCCGGCGATGTCCATGGAGAGCTTGATGGCCTGGACGAACTCGGTCTTGGAGTCCCAGCGCAGCAGCGAGTGCAGCGACTTGTACAGCGGCAGCGCGGTCTCCAGGTCCAGCGAGACGGCCGCGTCGTAGAGCGCCACCGAGGCCTCCGGCAGCGCGTTGGGGTACCCGGCGATCCAGCCGACCGCGCCGGCCAGCGCCAGCTCCAGCAGCACGTCGTCGGCGCCGATCAGCAGGTCCAACCCCGGTGCCAGTTCGGCGAGTTCGTACGCCCGACGGACGTCCCCGCTGAACTCCTTGACCGCCACGATCGAGCCCTCGGCGTGCAGCCGGGCGAGCAGCGCGGGCACCAGGTCGACCTTGGTGTCGATCGGGTTGTTGTACGCGACGATCGGCAGGCCCGCCTTGGCGACCTCGGCGTAGTGCGCCCGCACCGAGTCGCGGTCGGCCCGGTAGGCGTTGGGCGGCAGCAGCAGGACGGAGCCGGCCCCGGCCTCGGCGGCCTGCTCGGCCCAGCGGCGGGACTCGGCACTGCCGTACGCGGCGACCCCGGGCATGACCCGGGAGCCGTCACCGGCCGCCTCGATCGCCACCTCGACGACCCGGGCGCGCTCCTCGGCGGTGAGCGTCTGGTATTCGCCCAGCGAGCCGTTGGGGACGACACCGTCGCAGCCGGACTCGATCAGCCAGCGGACGTGCTCGGCGTAGGCGTCGTAGTCGACGGAGAGGTCCGGGCGCAGCGGGATCGTGGTGGCGACCATGATGCCGCGCCAGGGACGGGTGGTGTCACGGGGGGTGATGGACACGGTGCACTCCTTGGTGAGGTGTGACATTTTATTAGAGGAAGAGGGTCGGCGACAAGAGTCCCCGGCCCCCACGTTCGTCGGCTATCCCTCGGGCGCGGTCTCGGCACCGAGCTCAGCAGACGCGGCAGACGGATCGGACGCACCCGGCTCAGCAGACGCACCGGACGCACCGGGCTCAGCAGACGCGGCAGACGCACCGGACGCAGCGGGGGCGGCGGGGGCGGAGTCAGGGACCCCCGCCGCCAGCTGCGAGAGCGGCACCGGGCAGGCCAACGGCCGCCGGTCCGCCCCCGGCTCCCCCGAGCCGGACAGGCAGGCCACGGCCGGACCGCACATCCGCCCCTGGCACCAGCCCATCCCCGCCCGGGTGAGCAGCTTGACGGTGCGGGGGTCGCCCGCGCCGAGCTCCTCCACCGCCTCCCGGATCCGGGCGACCGGCACCTCCTCGCACCGGCACACGTCGGTGTCCGGCCGCAGCCACCCGGTCCAGCCGGGCCCCGGCCGGTGCGCGGCGGCCATCAGCCCGGCGAAGGCCCGCAGCCGCGCCCGGCGACGCAGCAGCGCGCGCCCGGGCGACACCCCGGCGATCGCGTGCGCGGCCAGCTCGCCCTCGGCGAGCGCGAGGTCGGCCCCGCCGACGCCGTTGGTCTCCCCCGCGGACCACAGGCCGGGGACGGTGGTGTGCAGCCGGGCGTCGACCCGCAGCGCTACCGCGCCGTCCGGCCCGGCAAGGGTCTCCGCGCCGAGCTCGGTGGCCAGGTCGATCTGCGGCAGCAGTCCGTGGCCGACGGCGAGCGCGTCGCAGTCGATCCGCCGTTCGGTGCCGGGCAGCGGCCGCCAGGAGGCGTCCAGCCGGGCCACGGTGACTCCGGTGACCCGCTCGTCCCCGTGCGCCTCCACGACGGCGCTGCGCGGCCGCAGCCGCACGCCGTGCCGCAGCAGCGCGCCGCCGTGCCCGGCGCCCTCGACCAGCTTGGCGGGGACGGCCGCCAGCACGCCGGGGCGCCGGGCGTACCCGAGGTAGCCGCTCGCCTCGACCACCGCCGGGACATGCGCCCCGGCGCCGACCAGCGAGGAGGCGGCCGCGAGCAGCAGCGGCCCGCTGCCGGCCACCACGATCCGCCGCCCGGGCAGCACCAGCCCGGCCTTGAGCATGGCCTGAGCGCCGCCCGCGGTGACCACCCCGGGCAGGGTCCAGCCCGGGAACGGCAGCTGCCGCTCGTACGCCCCGGTGGCGAGCAGCACCGTCCGGGCCCGGACGGTGGCCCGGTCGGCGGCCTGCGGCCCGCGGGTGACGTGCACGGCGAATCCGTCCGCCGTGCGTTCCAGCGCCCACACCTGGTGGCCGCCGCGGAACTCGGCCCGGGGCTGCCCGGCGAGCCGCGCGGCCAGCCCGGTGTACACCGGCCAGTGGTGGTGCAGCCGGTCCGGCCGGGTGGCGCCGAGTCCGGGCGCCGGGTGCCGGTAGTACTGCCCACCGGTCCGCTCCGCGCCGTCCAGCAGGACGCAGCGCAGCCCGAGGTCGGCGGCCGTGACGGCGGCGGCCAATCCGGCGGGTCCGGCCCCCACCACGACGAGGTCGTACGGCCCGGACGGCCCCGAAGGCCCGCCCGACTCAGCTGGCCCGCCCGACTCGGACGGCCCGTACGCCTCAGGCGGCCCGTACGGCTCAGACGGCAAGGTCGGCACGGCCGTGACCCTCCTGGGTGGTGACGACGGTCCCGGGCTCCGCGGGCAGCAGGCACAGCCGCTGGTTGGCCCGGCCGTCCACGGTGGCCAGGCAGTCGAAGCAGGCGCCGATGCCGCAGAACGCGCCGCGCGGGCGCCCGCCGGTCCGAGTGGTGCGCCAGGCGAGCACGCCGTCGGCCCAGAGCGCGGCGGCGATCGACTGTCCGGGCAGGGCCCGGACGGGCCGACCGTCGAACTCGATGTGGTGGCCGGGCCCGGGCTCGGCCCCGACCAGCCCGGCGGGGGTGCGGCGACGCGTCACCGGCTTCTCCAATCCAGAGGTCCAGAACAAGGTCTCACCCCGCCGGGAACCGGTCCGCCCGGAACGGCGCGAGGTCCAGCTCCGGCCGTTTCCCGGCCAGTTGCGCGGCGATCAGCAGCCCGGTGCCGGGCGCCAGCCCGATGCCGGCGCCCTCGTGCCCGCAGGCGTGGTACAGCCCCGGCGCCCGGGGGTCCTCCCCGATGGCCGGAAGGTGGTCCGGCAGGTACGGGCGGAAGCCCCGGTAGGTGCGCAGCACGGTGACGTCCGCGAGCACCGGGAACAGCTCCGCGGCCTGGACGGCGAGCCGGCGCAGCACCTCCTGGGAGAGGGTGCGGTCGAAGCCGACCCGCTCCCGGCTGGCGCCGATCAGCACCGGCCCGCCCGGGGTGCCCTCGACCACGGCGGAGGTCTGCAGCCCGGCCGAGCCGCTGGCCACGTCCGCCACGTAGTCCGCGGCGTAGACCTTGTGCCGGACGACCCTCGGCAGCGGCTCGGTGACCAGGACGAAGCCACGCCGGGGCAGCACCGGCAGGTGCACGCCCGCCAGCGCGGCCAGCTCGCCGCCCCAGGTGCCCGCGGCGTTGACCACGGCGGGCGCGGCCAGCCGGCGCCGGGTGGTCCGGACGCCGCGCACCGCGCCGTCCGGGCCGCGGTCCACCGCCGTCACGTCCTCCCCGGTGTACAGCTCGGCGCCCATCCGGCGGGCCTCGCGCAGCAGGTGGGCGGCGGCGAGCGCGGGCTGCACCTGGGCGTCCTGCGGGTAGTGGTAGCCGCCGGCGAGCCCGGGGGCGAGGTGCGGTTCCAGCTCGCGCAGCCGCTCGGGCGGCACCTCCTCGGCGCTCACCCCGGCCGCGGCCTGTCCGGCGGCGAAGGCCCGCAGCGCCTGCTGCCCGGCCTCGGTCGAGGCGACCACCACGCCGCCCTTGGGCTCGTACTCGACGGCCGGCCCGAGTTCCTCGGCGAGTTCGTTCCAGAGCCGGGTGCTGAGCAGGGCGAGGTCGAGTTCGGGACCGGGTTCCTTGTCGGAGACCAGCAGGTTGCCCTCGCCCGCGCCGGTGGTGCCCCCGGCGACCGGCCCGCGGTCGACCACGGCGACGGCGAGTCCGGCGCGGGCGGCGTAGTACGCGCAGGCGGCGCCGACGACTCCGGCGCCGACCACGACGACGTCCAGTGGAGGTGTCCAGGTCTTCAGCACGTCAGTAATATGTCACATTCCATCAACCCTGCCAAGAGCCCACCAGGGCCGGAGCAGCGCAAAGCCCCGGCCACCGCACACAGCGGGGACCGGGGCCGGCAGGCTCAACGCGTCGGGCTCAGGTGATGTCGTCCATCTGCTCCCGGCGCGCCGTCGGCACCGGCGCGGCGCCGGCCGCCGGGGCCGCCGAGGCGTCGACCGTCTCCGCACCCGCCACCGGCTGCACCGTGAGGTCGACCTGCGAGGCCTCCTCGTCGTCCAGGTCGGCGTCCGGGTTGTTCCGGCGCTTGCGCCGGTCGTTCATGATCGCGATGCCCACCGCGAGGAAGTACAGCGCCCAGATCGGCGCGGCCAGCGCCAGCATGCTCAGCGGGTCGGCGCTCGGCGTGGCGAAGGCCGCGAACACCGTGATGCCCATGACCATGCCGCGCCACCAGCCCAGCAGCCGCTTGCCGGTGACCATCCCGACCTGGTTCAGCATCACCAGCAGCAGCGGGAACTCGAAGGCCAGGCCGAAGACCAGCACCATCCGGGTCGCGATGTCGAAGTAGTCCTCGGGCGGCAGGATCGGCGTGGTGCCGTTCGGCGTGAACGAGATCAGCACCTCGACCGTGGTCGGCAGCGTCAGGATCGCCACGGTCACACCGGCCAGGAACAGCGGCGCCCCGCAGAGCATGAAGATGACGGCGTACTTCTTCTCGTGCTTGTGCAGACCGGGCGCCACGAAGGCCCACACCTGGTAGAGCCAGATCGGCACGGTGCCGACCACGCCGGCGGTCAGCGAGACCTTGAGCATCCAGGTGAAACCGGCGGTCAGGCCGATGTTGGAGACCTGGGCACACCTGCCGTGGAACTGCCCGGAGGTCTCCGGGGTGCACTGCGGCAGCGGCTCCAGCAGGAAGTGTTCGATCCGCTTGTGGTAGATCGCCGCGATGATGGTGATCACCACGATCGCCAGGACCGACTTGACCACGCGGTTGCGCAGTTCCCGCAGGTGATCGGCGAGGGCCATCCGCCCCTCAGGATCCTTGGACGCCTTCTGCGGCGCCTTGGAGAGCTTGCTCAACCCCGGTCCTCAACTCGTGCGTCGAGGCCCGCCGGTCGACGGGCCTCCGTGGTCACGCGCGTCACGCGCACCGTGTACGTCGGGTACGACGCCCGCACCGCACACCACGGATGCGTCGCGTACGTCACGGCTGCCGCGCTCAGTGCGGGCGCTCGCCCCCGGGCGTCCCCTGCCCCGCGCCGGGCTCGGCCACCGGCCGGGCCGTCGCCGAGGCGCCCGGAGCGGACTGGACGGTCCTGGCCGTCGGCTGCGCCGTGACCTGCGGCTGAGCGGGCGGCGCGCTCCCGTCCGGCTCGTCGTCCGAGCGCATCGCCTTGGCCTCGCTCTTCAGGATCCGCAGCGACTGCCCCAACGAGCGCGCCAGCTCGGGCAGCCGCTTGGCCCCGAACAGCACGATGGCAACCACCACGACCACCACGATCGCGGTCATCGAGAAGCGCATGCGCCGACCACCTTCAGCATCTGCGGCCCGCCAGGCCGCCCGCCACGGATGGTAACCGCTGCGGATGGCGCCCCGACGAAGGCCGCCCGAACAGGACAGCGGCCCCCGGTTCGCCGTTCAAGGAGCCACTTGAGAGCGTAACCCGCCGCCACCTCCACGCAGCAGTCCCCGTACCACCCGGTGCCCCGGCCGTGCCGACGCTCCGACCGGAGCACCCCCGCGGAAGAGCGGCCCCGGGACGCGCGGCCCTACCGTCCGGGAACGGCCTCGGCCAGCTCCCCCGCCACCTCGGCCAGCGCCCGGGAGGCCGTGTCCACGCCCTTGGCGAGCGCCCGCACGTCCAGCCAGAGCCGGATCGCGAGGACCCCGAGGACCAGCAGGCCCGCGGTGGCGAGCAGGACGGCGGCGACGAGCATCCAGGACATGCTCCCCACCCTATACGGGGGCCACCGCGCCGTACGGGGCCACCGCGGTCAGCCCTCCGCCGGGATGAGCCGCATGGTGCGCACCCCCGCCGCGGTGAGCGCCTCGACGATCTTCTCCCCGGCCTGCTTGCGCACCGCCGCCCCGCACAGCGGGCAGCCGAAGCTGTAGTGCGCCTGCGCCGGGGTCCGACCGAGGGTCAGCCGGAACTCCTCGGCCGGGAGTTCGACCTTCTCCCGGCACTGCGAGCAGTACACCTTGAATCTCGTCCCGGGCTCCACCGCTCAGACCTGCCCCTCCCCGTAGGCGGCCAGCGCCTCCCGCGCGGCCGAGCGCGCCTGCTCCGCCAGCTCCGGCGGCGAGACGATCCGGCCGTCGCGCCCCAGCCGCAGCGCCAGCGGGCGCAGCTGGGAGGGGTCGGCGCTGCGCAGGGTGATCCGCAGGCCGCCGTCCGGCAGTTCCTCGGCCCGGTCGTGGGTGTAGTACTCGGCGACCCAGCGGCCGCCGGAGGACACCTCCACCACCACCTCCGGGTCGTCCGCCGCCGGGTTGACCAGCCCGCCGCTGAGGTCGCGCGGCTCGCGCCGGGGCGGGTCGGCCGGGACGTCCAGGACGCGGATCTCGGCGACCCGGTCCAGCCGGAACATCCGGTGGTCCTCCGAGGTGCGGCACCAGGCTTCCAGGTACGTGTGCCCCTCGGTGAGCAGCCGGATCGGGTCGACCTCGCGCTCGGTCATCCCGCCGCGCCCGTGCGAGTAGTAGCGCAGCCAGAGCCGGCGGCCCTCGCTGAGCGCGCGGTCGATGTCGGCGAACACGTGGCTCTCGGCCTCGAAGGTGACCCCGACCCGGGCGCTGCCCTCGGCGCTCTCCCCCGCGGCGTTCTCGATCTTGGCGACGGCCCGGGTGAGCGCCTCCCGGTCCCCGGCCCGCAGGCCCGGCAGTCCGGCCACCGCCCGGGCGGCGACCAGCAGCGCGGTGGCCTCGTCGGCGGCGAGGCGCAGCGGCTGGGCCACGTCGTCGACGTTGTGCCACCAGATCCGCTCGCCGTCGGTGTCGATGTCCAGCAGGTCGCCGCCGCGGAAGCTGGTGCCGCACATCGGCAGCACGTTGAGGTCCCCGATCAGCTCGCGCTCACTGATCCCGAACGCCCGGGCCACCTCGGCGACCTCGGCCCCGGGCCGCTCGCGCAGATAGGTGACCAGCGACAGCATCCGCCGGGTCTGGTCGATGGCGTTGCTCATGCGTCCACCTCGTCACACTCGGCGGGCGCTGCGCACAGGACGCGCCTTCCGATGGTTCGCTCACTCACGCGCCCGCTCCTTCAAGCCCCGCGACCGCCCGCAGCCGGTCGACCACATCCGCCCGCAGCTCCTCCGGCCCGAGCACCAGCACGTCCGGCCCGAACTCCGCCAGGTCGGCGCCCAGCCCGTTGCCGTACGGGATCTCCAGCTCGTCCCAGGCCTCGTCGACCCGGGTGCTGCCCAGCGCCTTGGTGCGCAGCGGGAAGCCGGCGCCCCGGCGGACCCGGACGGTCGCGGTGGCGGTGGCCCCCTCACCGGCGAACTTGGCCACGGTGGCCCGGACGTCCACGTGCTCGGGCACCGTGCCGAGGAAGGCCCCGCCCTTGGCCCTCACCTTCCCGGTGATCCGGCTGAGCCGGAACACCCGGGCGTCGCCGCGGTCCCGGTCGTACCCGGCCAGGTACCAGTGCCCGCGCCAGCACTCCAGCGCCCACGGCTCGACGCTGCGCTGCTCGACGGCGGCGGCACCGGCCTTGCGGTACTCGAAGGTGACCGGGCGGCGGTCCCGGGCGGCGGTGAGCAGCGGCTCGAACGCGGCCTCCCGGGCGGGGATGCGCGGCTCCAGGGCGGTCCGGCCCTCGGCCTCGGTGAACGGCACCCCGGCCGCGCGCAGCTTCTGCAGCGCGCCGCTGGCCGCGCCGGACATCTTGGCCTGCTGCCAGACCCTGGCGGCCAGGGTCAGCGCGGCGGCCTCCTCGGCGTCCAGCGCGATCTCCGGCAGCCGGTTGCGGTCGGGGCGGGCGAGGTAGCCGAGCTCGCCGTCCAGCGTGCTCTCGTCGACGTCGATCACCAGGCCGAGCTCGCGCAGGTCGTCCTTGTCCCGCTCGAACATCCGGTTGAAGGCGTCCTCGCTGCTGTTCTGCCAGGCTTCCCGGTACGCCTCGATGGATTCCCGCAGCTCCTTCTTGGAGAGCGGACGTCTGGTGTTCATCAGGCACAGGGCGAGATTCATCAGCCGCTCTGCCTTGGCGATCGCCATCGCTGACCCTTCCGGTGTGCCGCGCCGCGCGCGGGGTGCGCCAACCGGGCGATCCCCACCCGGCGGGACCGACCGTACCGGTAGCGGTACGCACTGCAAAAGCCGCGTCCCGCGCCCGCTCCCCACCGGGTGCCGTCCGGGCCCGGAAACGACCTCGGGCCGGGCCCCCGAAGGGGTCCGGCCCGAGGTCAGCGCAGGCCCGAGGTCAGCGCAGGCCCGAGGTCAGCGCAGGCTCAGACGGCCAGCAGGTCGACCACGAAGATCAGGGTCGAGTGCGGCGGGATCGCCGGGGTCGGCGACTGGGCACCGTACGCCAGGTGCGACGGAATGGTCAGCTCACGACGGCCGCCGACCTTCATGCCGACGACACCCTTGTCCCAGCCCTTGATGACCCGGCCGCCGCCCAGCGGGAAGCGGAACTCGTTGGGGCTCCGGTTCCAGCTCGCGTCGAACTCCTCGCCGGTCTCGAAGGTCACGCCGACGTAGCGGACGCTGACGTTCTGGCCCGGCTTGGCCTCCTCGCCGTCACCGACGACGATGTCACGGATCTGCAGCTCGGTCGGGGCGTCGCCGATCGGGAAGTCGATCTCGGGCTTCTCGTTCAGGTTCACAGCCATGGTCCCTCTTCTCACGTTCGCAATTCCACACACGACCAAGCGGCGGGCGCCCGCACCCGGTCCACCCGGGCGAAGAGCCCGGGAGCACCACCGTACGGGCGCCCGCCGCCCGTCGGGACACGGCCACGCGGCCGGTCCCGAAGGTCACACGCCCACCATTGTCACCCGAAAGTGGATCAGCCCTGACCGGCGTCCAGGATGTCCACCACGAAGACCAGGGTCGAGCCGGGCGGAATGTCGCCCTGGCCCTTGTCCCCGTAGCCCAGCGAGGCCGGGATCACCAGCTCGACCCGGCTGCCGACGGTCTGGCCCGCCAGCCCCTGGTCCCAGCCCTGGATGACCTGGCCGCCGCCGACCGGGAAGGAGAACGCCTGGCCCTTGCTGAGCGAGGAGTCGAAGACCTTGCCGTCCTTGGCGAGCGCGCCGGTGTACTGGACGACGACCTTCTCGCCCTTCTCCACGGCCGGCCCGGTGCCCTTGATCAGCACGTGGGTCTTCAGCTCGGTCGGGTCCTTGGCGCCGGCCACCGGGGTGATGTCGGCCGGCTTCTTGCCGTTGTCCTTGACCTGCGGGAAGTCCGCCGGCGGCGGGGTGACGGTTCCGCTCACCACCGCGTCGGGCGCGTTGGCGTTGCGGATGTCGATCACGAAGATCAGGTTGTCCTTGGGGCCGATCGACATGTCCGGCTTGCCCTGGGAGCCGAAGCCCGCCGCCGGCGGGGCCACCACCAGCAGTCGGCTGCCGGCCTTCTTCCCCATCACGGCCTGGTCCAGGGCCGGGATCAGCGCGTCGGTGCCGGCCTGGAAGATCTGCGGCTTGCCCTTGTCGTCGTACGAGCTCGGGATGTCCTTGCCGGTGTTCCAGTCCTTGGCGGTGTAGTCCACCGAGGTCCAGCTGTTCTTGTCCACCTTGGGGCCGGAGCCCTCGGACAGCACCTTCACCACGAAGGAGCCGTCGGAGGCCTCGCCCGGCACCTGGATCTCGGCCTTCTTGCCGAAGTCACCGGTGACGGTCGGCAGCACCTTGGCGCTGTCCTTGATCGGCGGCACCGGCTCGGCGGTCGGCGTGGGCGGCGCGGACTTCGTCGCGTCCGGCTGGGCCGCCGCGGAGGTGTCCTTGGAGGAGTCCTTGTTCACCATGTACAGCGTCACGCCGCTGCCGACCAGCAGCAGGGCGATCACCGTGCCGAGGATCACGCCGAGCTTGCCCACCCCGGGCGGGTTCTCGTCGTACCCGGCCTCCGAGTTGTCGGTCTTGCGCACATTGCTGGCGAAGATCTGCGGGGCGTCGTCGTCGTCCGTCCTGGTCCCCGTCACGCGCGGCTTCTCGCCGGGCTGCGCCCAGCCGGCCTGCTGCGCGAGGATCGCCGGGGGGACGACGATCGACTCGCGGTCCGACGCGACCGGTCCGCCGGGACGGGAGGCGGTCGGGTCACCCGCAGAGTCGTCGTTCGCCGCGGTGCCGGCCCCGCCCGGGCTCGGCGTCTTCTCAGTCATGACTCCCCATCCATCTCGCCACGAGGTCTTCCAGGTCTGCGCCCGGCGTGGTGAGCGCCGGCCTGTCGCCGTACCCGTCCGCCTCGGACCCCGGCGCCGGGCGGCGCCTGCCACAGTGCGAGGGCAGTATGACAGCTCAGGATGAGGGCGGACGCTTCGTTGTACGAGCGTCCGCCCAAGCGTACGGAATTCTCCCGGCGACTTCCTAGAGCGCCCGCTAGACCGCTTCGAGAATGTCGATCACGAAAACCAGCGTGGAGTTCGGAGGCACCGAGCCCTGCGCCTGGTCCTTGTACCCCAGCGCCGGCGGCACCACCAGCAGCACCCGGCTGCCCACGTTCTGCCCGACCAGCCCCTTGTCCCAGCCCTCGATCACGCTGCCGGTACCGATCTGCACGGCCTGGGCGCCGCCGTGGGTCCAGGAGGCGTCGAACTGCTGGCCGTTGCTCCACAGCACCCCGGTGTACTGCACCACCAGGGTCTGCCCGGTCTTGACCTGCTTGCCCTCGCCCTTGATCAGCACGGCCTGCTGGAGGTCGGTGGGCGGGGCCTGCCCGGCCGGGACGGTGATCCCCACCGGTGCCTTGCCGTTGTCCTTGACCTGCGGCAGGGTCGCGGCCGGCTGGGTCATGGCCCCGGTCAGCGTGGAGTCCTGCGGCAGCGCCTCCACGATGTCCAGCACGAACACCACGGTGTCGCCCTTGTTGACGCCCAGCTGGGTGGAGCCCTGCTCCCCGAAGGCCGCCGCCGGCGGGGCCACCACCAGCAGCCGGGTGCCGACCTTCTTGTCGATCACGGTCTGGTCCAGCGCCGGCACCAGTTGCCCGCTGCCCGCCTGGTAGAGCTGCGGCTTGCCGTTGTCGTCGTACGAGCTGGGCAGGTCCTTGCCGGTGGTCCAGTCCTTCGCCGTGTAGTTGACGGTCACCCAGTCGCCCTTGTTGACCGTCGACCGCTCCCCGTCGGTCACCGTGTTCACCACGAACTGGCCGCTGGGCTGCTGGCCCTCCGGGATGGTGATGGTGGCCTTGCTGCCGAAACCGCCCCCCGAGAGCGTGGGCATCGGGGACGCCTCGCCGACCGGCGCCGGCACGGTCGGAGCGGCACTCGCGGTGGACGGCGTCGCCGGGCCGGCCGCCTTGGGCGAACTGCTGCAGGCGACCGCTAGCAGCAGCGGCAGGGTGAGAAGCAAACCGGCGGTGCGGCGCACGGTGGTCCTAACTGTCGGTCGAGTCGGCTCCCCCGAATCGACGGACAGCGTATGCCCGGCACGCGTCCGGCCCCGGTAGACACCACCGGGGCCGGCTCCAGCGCATCGATCACGGCACGTGGCTCACGGCGCACGCGGCACGGTCACATGCCCGCGATCAACTTCTCCACCCGCTCGTCCACCGAACGGAACGGGTCCTTGCACAGGACGGTGCGCTGCGCCTGGTCGTTCAGCTTCAGGTGCACCCAGTCCACCGTGAAGTCCCGGCGCTGCTCCTGCGCCCGGCGGATGAAGTCCCCGCGCAGCCGGGCCCGGGTGGTCTGCGGCGGGATCGACTTGGCCTCGAAGGTCTTGAGGTCGGTGGTCACCCGCTTCGCCTGGCCCTTGCCCTGGAGCAGGTAGAACAGGCCGCGGCGGCGGTGGATGTCGTGGTAGGCGAGGTCGATCTGGGCCACCCGCGGGTTGGACATGCTCATCTGGTTCTTCTCGCGGTAGCGCTCGATGAGCTTGTACTTCATGATCCAGTCGATCTCGGTGGCCACCCCGTCCAGCCGCTCGGTGCGGACGGCCTCCAGGGTGCGGCCCCACAGGTCGAGCACCTGGGCGATGGTCCCGGTGTTGATGCCCTTGCGGTCGGCGAACTCCAGGGCCTTGGTGTAGTACTCCTCCTGGATGTCCAGCGCGCTGGCCTCCCGGCCGTTGGCCAGCCGCACCTGGTGGGTGCCGGTGAGGTCGTGGCTGACCTCGCGGATCGCCCGGATCGGGTTCTCCAGGGTGAGGTCGCGCATCACCACGCCGGCCTCGATCAGCCGCAGCACCAGGTCGGTGGAGCCCACCTTGAGCAGGGTGGTGGTCTCGGACATGTTGGAGTCGCCGACGATCACGTGCAGCCGGCGGTAGCGCTCGGCGTCCGCGTGCGGCTCGTCCCGGGTGTTGATGATCGGGCGGGAGCGGGTGGTGGCGGAGCTGACGCCCTCCCAGATGTGCTCGGCCCGCTGGCTGACGCAGTACACCGCGCCGCGCGGAGTCTGCAGCACCTTGCCCGCGCCGCAGATCAGCTGGCGGGTCACCAGGAAGGGAATGAGCACGTCGGCCAGCCGGGAGAACTCGCCGTGCCGGGCCACCAGGTAGTTCTCGTGGCAGCCGTAGGAGTTGCCGGCCGAGTCGGTGTTGTTCTTGAAGAGGTAGACGTCCCCCGCGATGCCCTCCTCGTGCAGCCGCCGTTCGGCGTCCACCAGGAGTCCTTCGAGGATCCGCTCGCCCGCCTTGTCGTGCGTGACCAGCTCGGTCACGTCGTCGCACTCGGGGGTGGCGTACTCGGGGTGGGAGCCGACGTCGAGGTAGAGCCGGGCGCCGTTGCGCAGGAAGACGTTGCTGCTGCGGCCCCAGGAGACGACCCGGCGGAACAGGTACCGCGCGACCTCGTCCGGCGACAGCCGCCGCTGCCCGCGGAACGTACAGGTCACGCCGTACTCGTTCTCCAGCCCGAAAATCCGGCGGTCCATGAGCACTCCTTTTCTCGTCGGAGCTGTCCGAAACCGCCTCCACGACGACTGGGCCGTCGCAGGGGCACCGGAGTCCCGTACGCCGGCGGTCCGGCCGCCGTACGGGACTCCGCAGTACTACTCGTCCGACGAACCGCCGCCCGCCGGGTTCTCCTCGTCGTCCGCTTCGGCGGACTGGTCCCCGTCGAGCAGCCGACTGAGCTGGTTGCCCAGGATCCGCTTGAACTTGCGCTGCTGGAACCGCTGGCGGTCGAGGACCGCGACCTCCAGCTGTTCCGGGGTGAGGGCGCGCGGGCTGCCCCCGTTGGGGTCGCGGGCGAGCGAGTCGACCGCGACCTTCACCGCCTCGGTGAGGCTCAGGCCGACGCGGTGGCGCTGGCCCAGGTAGTTGCCGATCGAGTCGGCGTTGCCGCCGACCACGACGTAGTTCTTCTCGTCGACGACCGAGCCGTCCGGGGTGAGCCGGTAGATCTGGTCGTTGTCCGCGGTGCGGCCGACCTCGGCGACGATCAGTTCGACCTCGTACGGCTTCTCGCCGACCGAGGAGAAGATGGTGCCCAGGGTCTGGGCGTACACGTTGGCCAGGCCGCGGGCGGTGACGTCGGCCCGGTCGTAGGAGTAGCCGCGCAGGTCGGCGTAGCGGACGCCGCCGATGCGCAGGTTCTCGAACTCGTTGTAGCGGCCGACCGCCGCGAAGGCGATCTTGTCGTAGATCTCGGAGACCTTGTGGAGCGCCCGGGAGGTGTTCTCGGCGACGAAGACGATGCCGTCGGCGTAGGTGAGCACGACCACGCTGCGGCCGCGCGCGATGCCCTTGCGGGCGTACTCCGCGCGGTCCGCCATGGCCTGCTGGGGCGAGACGTAGAACGGTGTCGACACCGGCGGTCGTCCCTTTCCTGTGAGGTGATGGCTAGATCAGCGGGGCTTGCGGGCCGTTGGGCCGGGCCAGGCGCTCGTCCGTGATGGCGACCACGATCTGCGTGACCTCCGCCTCGGTGAGCCGGCGGAAGCCGTCCTCGGTGATCAGCGAGACGATCGGGAAGATCTTGCGGGCCAGGTCCGGTCCGCCGGTGGCGGAGTCGTCGTCCGCCGCGTCGTAGAGCGCCTGGACGACCAGGGTGGCGGCCTGGTCGGCCGTCAGGTCGTCGCGGTAGAGCTTCTTCATCGAGCCGCGGGCGTAGACCGAGCCCGAGCCGGTGGCGGCGAAGCCGCGCTCCTCGGAGCGCCCGCCGGTGACGTCGTAGTTGAAGATCCGGCCGCGGCCGAGGTCCAGGTCGTAGCCGGCGAAGATCGGCACCACCGCGAGGCCCTGCATGGCCATGCCCAGGTTGCCCCGGATCATCGTGGTGAGCCGGTTGGCCTTGCCCTCCAGGGAGAGCGTGGCGCCCTCGATCTTCTCGTAGTGCTCCAGCTCCAGCTGGAACAGCCGGACCATCTCGATCGCGAGGCCGGCGGTGCCGGCGATGCCGACCGCGCTGTACTCGTCGGCCGGGAACACCTTCTCCATGTCGCGCTGGGCGATCACGTTGCCCATGGTCGCCCGGCGGTCACCCGCGATCACCACACCGCCGTCGAAGACCGCGGCCACGATCGTGGTCCCGTGCGGGGCCTCGACCACGGCCCCCTCGGGCAGCCCACGGCGGCTGGGGATCAGCTCCGGCTGGTGCTCGGCCAGGAAGTCGAGGAACGAGGACGACCCGGGGGTCAGGAAGGCAGCCGGTAGACGCCCGGTGCCACGAGTGTTGGCTTCCACACGATTCCTTCCAGGTAGCTTGAAGCGCGCATTGCCCGCACCCTACCCGCCGACGATCAACGTCCACGCGTGGAGGGGCCGGTGCCGGGACGGCCGGGCGGCCGCTGCCGCCCGACCGTCCCGGACGGTCGCGACCGTGAATTCCCGATTACCGGGGACGGGCTATTGCCCACCCTTCTGCACGAATCCCCGGACGAAATCCTCGGCGTTCGACTCGAGCACTTCGTCGATTTCGTCCAGCACCGCGTCGACGTCGTCGCTCAGCTTTTCCTGGCGCTCCTTGAGGTCGTCGGAATTCTGGCTTTCCGCGGCCTGCTCCTCGACCTCCTCGGAGGAACGGTTTGCCCGCTGCTGGCCGCCGCCGGTGTCCTTGCTCGCCATTTCCCTCACCCCGCTCGAATCGTCTGGCACGGTTTGGTCGGTCGGTCGTTGCCGGTTGGCACCGACCCTATACACAAGGTGCGACTGCCGCTCCCGGTTTGGCGGTGGCGCTTCCTGTCCAACACCCGCTGCCACCCCGGATGATTCCCATTCGGCGGACGTTCACCCGTGGTGATCGAAAAGTTACCCGCCGGACAGGACCCGCAACAGGTCCTCCGCCGTGCGGCAGCGGTCCAGCAGCTCCTTGACGTGGTTGCGGGTGCCGCGCAGCGGCTCCAGCGTGGGCACCCGCTGCAACGAGTCCCGGCCCGGCAGATCGAAGATGACCGAGTCCCAGGAGGCCGCCGCGACGTGCTCCGCGTACTGCTCCAGGCAGCGCCCGCGGAAGTACGCCCGGGTGTCCTCCGGGGGCTTGGTGACGGCCCGCTCGACCTCCTCCTCGGTCAGCAGCCGCTCGAACCTGCCGCGGGCCACCAGGCGGTTGTAGAGGCCCTTCTCGGCCCGTACGTCGCTGTACTGGAGGTCGACCAGGTGCAGCCGCGGGTTGGCCCAGTCCAGGGCGTCCCGGCTGCGGTAGCCCTCCAGGATCTCCCGCTTGGCGATCCAGTCCAGCTGCCTGGAGAGCGACATCGGGTCGCGCTCCAGCCGCCCCAGCACGTCCTCCCAGCGGGCCAGCACGTCCACGGTCTGCTCGTCGGCGTCGGTGCCGAAGCGGTCCTCGACGTACTTGTGGGCCAGTTCGAAGTACTCCAGCTGCAGTTGGACGGCGGTGAGCCTGCGCCCGTTGCGCAGGGTGATCAGGTGCTTGAGGGTCGGGTCGTGGGAGACCCGGTGCAGGGTGCGCACCGGCTGGTCGACGGCGAGGTCGGAGGCGATGAAGGAGTCCTCGATCATCGACAGGACCAGTGCGGTGGTGCCCAGCTTGAGGTAGGTGGAGATCTCGGAGAGGTTGGCGTCCCCGATGATCACGTGCAGCCGGCGGTACTTCTCGGCGTCGGCGTGCGGTTCGTCCCGGGTGTTGATGATCGGGCGCTTGAGGGTGGTCTCCAGGCCGACCTCGACCTCGAAGTAGTCCGCCCGCTGGCTGATCTGGAAGCCGTTCGCCGAGCCGTCCTGGCCGATGCCGACCCGGCCGGCGCCGGTGACCACCTGGCGGGAGACGAAGAACGGGGTGAGGTGGCGGACGATGTCGGCGAACGGCGTCGCCCGCTTCATCAGGTAGTTCTCGTGGGTGCCGTAGGAGGCGCCCTTGTTGTCGGTGTTGTTCTTGTACAGGTGGATGTTCTGCCCGTTGGGCAGCTCCAGCGCCCGTTGCGCGGCGGCGGCCATGATCCGCTCGCCGGCCTTGTCCCAGAGCACGGCGTCGCGCGGGTTGGTCACCTCGGGCGAGCTGTACTCGGGGTGCGCGTGGTCCACGTAGAACCGGGCCCCGTTGGTCAGGATGACGTTGGCGAGACCGATGTCCTCGTCGGTCAGCTGGCTGGCGTCCGCCACCTCGCGCGCGAGGTCGAAGCCCCGCGCGTCGCGCAGCGGGTTCTCCTCCTCGAAGTCCCAGCGGGCCCGCCGTGCCCGGTGCATCGCCGCCGCGTAGGCGTTGACGATCTGGGACGAGGTGAGCATGGCGTTGGCGTTGGGGTGCCCGGGCACGGAGATCCCGTACTCGGTCTCGATTCCCATCACGCGCCGTACGGTCATGCGGCCCTCCTTGCCCGGTGCGCCGCCCCCGACGGGCGGAACACTCTGACGTACCGCTGAACAACACCGGCGCCGGACAGCTGCCCGCGGACGGTGGGTCGAGCCTATTTCCGTGCCGACCGGCGGGCCCCCCGAGACGCGCCGTCCGGCTGCGGGGCCGCGAGGCGCCACAGCCGGACGGTGTGCGTACAGCTCCGGGGACCGCTGGCGGCCCGGACAACCGCGTGCTTACAGGTACTGCCCCGTGTTGGCGACAGTGTCGATCGAGCGGCCGGACTCGGCGCCCTGCTTGCCGGTGACCAGCGTGCGGATGAAGACGATCCGCTCGCCCTTCTTGCCGGAGATGCGGGCCCAGTCGTCCGGGTTGGTGGTGTTCGGCAGGTCCTCGTTCTCCTTGAACTCGTCCACGCAGGCGGCGAGCAGGTGGGAGACGCGCAGACCGCGCTGACCGTGGTCGAGGAAGTCCTTGATGGCCATCTTCTTCGCGCGGTCGACGATGTTCTGGATCATGGCGCCGGAGTTGAAGTCCTTGAAGAACAGGACCTCCTTGTCACCGTTGGCGTAGGTGACCTCCAGGAAGCGGTTCTCCTCGGTCTCCGAGTACATCCGCTCCACGACCGACTGGATCATCGCCGCCACCGTGGCCCCGACGGAGCCGTCGTGCTCCTTGAGGTCGTCCGGGTGGAACGGCAGCGAGTCCTTGAGGTACTTGGAGAAGATGTCCTTCGCGGCCTCGGCGTCCGGGCGCTCGATCTTGATCTTGACGTCCAGCCGGCCGGGCCGCAGGATCGCCGGGTCGATCATGTCCTCGCGGTTCGAGGCGCCGATGACGATGACGTTCTCCAGTCCCTCCACGCCGTCGATCTCGGCGAGCAGCTGCGGGACGATGGTGTTCTCCACGTCCGAGCTGACACCGGAACCGCGGGTGCGGAACAGCGACTCCATCTCGTCGAAGAAGACGATGACGGGCGTGCCCTCGCTCGCCTTCTCCCGGGCCCGCTGGAAGACCAGGCGGATCTGCCGCTCGGTCTCGCCCACGTACTTGTTGAGCAGCTCGGGGCCCTTGATGTTGAGGAAGTAGCTCTTCCCCTGGGGGCGGCCGGTGACCTCGGCGACCTTCTTGGCCAGCGAGTTGGCGACCGCCTTGGCGATCAGCGTCTTGCCGCAGCCGGGCGGGCCGTAGAGCAGCACGCCCTTGGGCGGGCGCAGCTCGTACTCCTTGAAGAGGTCGGCGTGCAGGTACGGCAGTTCGACCGCGTCGCGGATCTGCTCGATCTGGTTGCTCAGACCGCCGATCTGCCGGTAGTCGATGTCCGGGACCTCCTCGAGGACCAGCTCCTCGACCTCGGACTTCGGCACCACCTCGTACACGTAGCCGGAGCGGGGCTCCAGCAGCAGGGCGTCCCCCGCCCGGATGTTGACCTCGCGCAGCGGTTCGGCGAGGCGCACCACGCGCTCCTCGTCGGTGTGGCCGACGACCAGGGCGCGTTCGCCGTCCTCGAGGATCTCCTTGAGGGTGACGATTTCGCCGATGCGCTCGAAGGCCATCGCGTCCACGATGTTGAGGGCCTCGTTGAGCATCACCTCCTGGCCGCGCCGCAGTTCGTCGAGGGCGACGTTCGGGCTGACGTTCACACGGAGCTTGCGACCGCCGGTGAAGATGTCGGCGGTACCGTCCTCGTTCGCCACGAGGAAGGTGCCGAAACCGGCCGGGGGCTGTGCCAGCCGGTCCACTTCCTCCTTGAGGGCCACGATCTGGTCGCGGGCCTCGCGCAGGGTGGAGGCGAGTCGTTCGTTCTGGGCGGTCACGCCGGCCAGGTTGGTCTGGAGCTCGACGATCCGCTCTTCGAGGATTCTCGAATTGCGCGGCGAGTCGGCGAGCTTGCGGCGCAGTATGGCGATTTCCTGCTCAAGGTACGAGACCTGAGCGGCCTCGTCGGAACCACGAGCGGGCCTGCCGGTGCTGCGGTTGTAGTCGTCATCGTGGGCTGCCACGGTCCTCACCTCCTCCGGGGAGCTGGACGCTTCCAGACCCTACCTGGGACCAGGGGTCCGTAAACCCCTAGATCAAGAAAGATGGAACGGGCGTGTCCGATCTTCGCCCCAGCGTGCTTCCCCTCTGCTAAGGGGATACCCACCGCTCACCGCCCAAAGCGGGCCAGATGTATCGTCGAGCGAAGCGATATCCGATCGCGACCGTGAAGCTGGGTCCGATCGTTGTACGAATGGCGGGATTGCTCCAGGAATAGGGGCGACCCGGGACAGAAACGGCAGGGGACATGTCGGTGACGGAGCAGACCGCGGCAGCGACCGAGGAGCTGGAGGTGTGGATCGACCAGGATCTGTGCACCGGCGACGGCATCTGCGTCCAGTACGCGCCAGAGGTCTTCGAGCTGGACATCGACGGACTCGCGTACGTGAAGGGCGACGACGACGAACTGCGCCAGCAGCCCGGGGAGACCGCCCCGGTGCCGCTGACGCTCCTTCAGGACGTGGTGGACTCGGCCAAGGAGTGCCCCGGCGACTGCATCCACGTGCGCCGGGTCGCCGACCGCGTCGAGGTGTACGGGCCGGACGCCGAGTAGCGGTTCAGCTCCGGCCGACCGGGGCGGCGGACTGGGAACGCACCCAGCCGCCGCCCTTGGGCGTCCAGGTGAGGTCCAGTGAGACGTCCGGCCGGAAGCGCGGCACGTCGTCGCTCGAATACCCCTGCGCGTGGCCGGTGATGGCGCCGTCGGAGCGCACCGCGAGCCGGTTCAGGGTGAGGTTCTCGCGGTCGGCGAGCAGGGTGGCGACCACCGCCGGGCGCCCGTCCGGGCCGAAGCCGAGCAGGTAGACGGAGTCCGGCGGGGTGCCGGTGTCGGTGTCGCAGTGCGCGGCGACGACCGTACCGGGGTGGCCCTCGCCCAGTTCGGCGGGCACGGTGAGCACCGTCTTGACCGGGAACGGGCCGCAGTCCATGGGCAGTTGGGCCTTGGCCGGATCGGGGGCGGTGCTCGCGGCGAGCGCCTTGGGGGTGCCGCCGCGGGCCGGCAGCGGGGTGCCGGTCGCCGGGGAGGCGGCGAGTGCGGCGGCCACCACCGCGCCGCAGCCGGCCAGGGCGAGGGCCCAGTGCCAGGGGGCGGTGCGTGCGTGGCCGGGCCGGGTGAGGCCCTGCGGTGTCTGCTGTCCAGCCGTCGCCGTCGTCCCGACCGCGGTCTCCACCAGGCGTCCCCTCCAGAGCTCCAGGAGCTGGTCTGCGTGTGAGCGAGCATCGTCCCACACCCGTGGGAGGCGGCGAACGGCCGGGGAGCCGTACCCGGAGGCGAGCGGGCGTCAAACAGCCGGGGAGCCGAAGGGCGCGCCGACGGCGAACGGCGAAGGGGTGGTGCGAGCTGTTCGCTCGCACCACCCCTTCGGTACGGGTCCGGGCTCAGCCCAGGTCGGGCTGGTCCGCGTCGGTGTCACGGGCGGCCTTGCGGGCCGCGGCGCGCTCCTGCAGCGACGGCTCGGGCGCCCCGCTGTCGTAGTCCTCGCCGTAGGCGCCCTTGGCCGGGCGGCGGCGGCGCAGCGGCGGCTCGACGCCGTCCGCCAGACGGCGGGCGGTGAGCAGGAAGCCGGTGTGGCCGATCATCCGGTGGTCCGGGCGGACGGCCAGGCCCTCCAGGTGCCAGGTGCGGACCATGGTCTCCCAGGCCTGCGGCTCGGTGAAGGTGCCGTGGTCGCGCAGCGCCTCGACGGTCTTGGACATCTGCGTGGTGGTGGCCACGTAGCAGCAGATGAGGCCGCCGGGGACGAGCGCCTCGGAGGCGACGTCCAGGCACTCCCAGGGCGCCAGCATGTCGAGGATGACGCGGTCGACGTCGGTCTCGACCAGGTTGTCCTGGAGGTCGCCGACGGTCAGCTTCCACGCCGGGTGCGAGCCGCCGAAGTAGCGCTCGACATTGCTCCGGGCGATGTCCGCGAAGTCCTGCCGGCGCTCGTAGGAGGCCAGCATGCCCTGCTCTCCGACGGCGCGCAGCAGGTACATGCTGAGCGCGCCCGAGCCCACACCCGCCTCGATCACCCGGGCACCGGCGAAGATGTCGGCCATGGCCAGGATCTGCCCCGCGTCCTTGGGGTAGATCACGGCCGCGCCACGCGGCATGGAGAGGACGTAGTCGGGGAGCAGGGGGCGCAGCGCGAGGTACGGGACGTTCCCCGTGGTGCGCACGACCGTGCCTTCAGGAGCGCCGATCAGCTCGTCGTGCGGGAACGCACCCTTGTGGGTGTGGAACTGGTTCCCGGCCTGGAGCGTGAACGTGTAGTGGCGACCCTTGGGGTCGGTCAGCTGGACCTGGTCCCCGACCTGGAAGGGCCCGCGTCGGCGGGCGGCACCGGTCGGTTCGGACATGCGGCCAATCCTAAGGGAAGCGGGGCGTCCCGCCTCACCAGGCCCTGGTCACCGGCCCGACACCGCGGCGGTGAGGCGCTGTTCGATGTCGGTGAGGGCGGCCACGCCGTACACCCGGCCGTCCGCCTCGACCACCAGGTACTCCCCCGCCGGGGTGGCCTGGATGGCCCGCAGCAGGGCCTCGCCACCGAGGTCGGCGTCCAGCCGCAGCCCCGGTTCGAGGTCGCGGGCGAGCGGGCCGACGGCCACCCAGGGGCGGCGGTGCTCCGGTACGGCCCGTACCGCGGACTCCCGGACGATGCCGATCGGGTCCCCCCGGCCGTCCACCACCACGACCGCGCCGGCCTTGGCCTCGTGGGCCCGGCGCATCGCCTCGCCGAGCGGGGTGTCGGCGGTGACCTCGACGGTGCGGCGGGCGAGGTCGCGCAGCCGCAGCTCGGGCAGCGCCGCCTTGAGCCGGGCGTTGCGCAGGCTCCCGGTGGCGCCGTTCCAGATGATCGCCGCCAGCACGGCGGCCAGCACCGCGTCCACCAGGGTGTCGGTGGTGCTGAGTTCGGCGCCGCGCGAGGCGCTGAGCAGTGGCAGGCCGAACAGCACCACGACCGCCAGTGCCCGGCCGATCCAGGCCGCCGCCACCGTGCCGGTCATCGCCCTGCCGGTGACGGCCCAGACCACGGCGCGCAGCATCCGCCCGCCGTCCAGCGGCAGGCCGGGCAGCAGGTTGAAGGCGGCGACCACCAGGTTGGAGACCATCAGGCCGGTCAGCAGCACCCCGGGCACGCTGGACAGTTCGACGGCGCGCAGCGCGAGGTAGAAGACCCCGCCGAGCACCAGCGACAGCAGCGGGCCGACGAAGGCCAGCCAGAACTCCCGCCAGGGGCTGTCGGCCTCGTTCTCGATCTCGGAGACTCCGCCGAAGAACTGCAGCTGGATCCGCCGCACCCCGAGCTTGTAACGCAGCGCGACCAAGGTGTGGGCGAGTTCGTGCACCAGCACGGAGGCGTAGAAGGCCACCGCGAAGAAGAAGGCCAGCAGGTAGCGCACGCCACTGCCGAGTTCGGGCAGGACGTCGGCGAGCTGCCCGCCGAACACCCAGGTGATCAGGGCGGCGATGACGAACCAGGACGGGGTGACGTAGACGGGCACGCCGAAGGGGCGCCCCATCAGGAGACCGCCGCCGCGCTCCGGCGGCTGCCCGCCCGGGCGGTCGCCGTCCTGCGGTGGCTGGTCGGAGGTCTGCTGCCCCCTGGTGTCACTCACCGTGATCCCTTCGGTCGTCCGCCCGTCGTGCCCCCGGTGCGCCCACGCTACGTGATCGCGGCCACTCGGTGCCGCGCGCCCCTCTGTCAGCGTCATACCCACTGCACCGGCCGCGGACCGGCCCCGGACCTCGGACCCGGACCTCGGACCGGCCCCGGCCGGGGAGAGGCCTGGGCCCCGGGAAGCCCGGGCGGCAGCACCGTGGCAGCGGGATGACAGCAAAGGGCAATAGGGTCGTAGCCATGCAGCAGACCGACACCAGCAGCGCCGCCGCGGCTCCGGCGCGCCCGGCGGCGCCCCCGACCGGGCTGTCCCCGTCCCGCGCGGGGGACTTCCTGACCTGTCCCCTGCTGTACCGGCTGCGGGTGATCGACCGGCTGCCCGAGCCCCCGAGCCAGGCGGCGACCCGGGGCACGCTGGTGCACGCGGTGCTGGAGCGGCTGTTCGACAGCCCGGCGGCCGAGCGGACGCCGGAGCGGGCCCTGGGCCTGCTGCGCCCGCAGTGGGAGCGGCTGCTGGGCGAGCGCCCGGAGCTGGGCTCGCTGTTCCCGGACGACCCGGACGGCGCGGCGCTGACCCGCTGGCTGGCGGACGCCGAGAAGCTGGTCGGCCAGTGGTTCCGGCTGGAGGACCCGACCCGGCTGCACCCGGTCGAGCGCGAGCTGTACGTGGAGACGGCCCTGGAGTCGGGGCTGCTGCTGCGCGGCTACATCGACCGGGTCGACGTCGCCCCCACCGGCGAGGTGCGGCTGGTGGACTACAAGACCGGCCGGGCGCCCTCGCGGGACTTCGAGGGCAAGGCGATGTTCCAGATGAAGTTCTACGCGCTGGTGGTGTGGCGGTGGAAGGGCGTGATCCCCAAGCGCCTCCAGCTGGTCTACCTGGGCGGCGGCGGGGACGTGGTCAGCTACGACCCGGACGAGGCCGACCTGCTCGCGGTGGAGCGCAAGCTGCAGGCGCTGTGGGAGCGGATCGCCCAGGCGGTGGCCACCGGGGACTTCCCGGCGACCCGTAACCGGCTCTGCGACTGGTGCGACCACCAGGCCAGCTGCCCGGAGTTCGGCGGCACCCCGCCGCCGTACCCGCTGCCGCTGCCGCTGCCGCTGCCGCTGCCGCCGAGCCGTACGTCGGATGAGAGAGATCCCACGGGGGATCCGATGAGCGAGGAGTCCTAGTGACGATCCGAGTGCTGCTGGTCGACGACCAGCCGCTGCTGCGCACCGGTTTCCGGATGATCCTGGAGGCCGAGTCCGACCTGGTGGTGGTCGGCGAGGCCGGCGACGGCCAGCAGGCGCTGGACCAGGTGCGGGCGCTGCAGCCCGACGTGGTGCTGATGGACATCCGGATGCCGCGGATGGACGGCGTCGAGGCGACCCGCCGGATCGCCGGTCCGGGCCGCGACGGGCCGGCCAAGGTCCTGGTGCTGACCACCTTCGACCTGGACGAGTACGTGGTGGAGGCGCTGCGCGCGGGCGCCAGCGGCTTCCTGCTGAAGGACGTCCCGGCGGAGGAGCTGGTGCAGGCGATCCGGGTGGTCGCGGACGGCGCGGCGATGCTGGCGCCGAGCATCACCCGCCGGCTGCTGGACATGTACGCCACCAAGCTGCCCTCCGGCGAGGAGGCGCCGCCGCAGGCGCTGAGCGCGCTGACCGAGCGGGAGTTGGAGGTGCTGAAGCTGGTGGCGCGCGGGTTGTCGAACGCGGAGATCGCGGCCGAGCTGTTCGTCAGCGAGACGACCGTGAAGACCCACGTCGGCCATGTGCTGACCAAGCTCCAGCTGCGCGACCGGGTGCAGGCGGCGGTGTACGCCTACGAGAGCGGGCTGGTGCGGCCGGGCACCCTGTAGCCGGCCGGAACGTGACGGCGGCCCGCCCGCTCCCCCGGTGCTTGGGGGGAGCGGGCGGGCCGCCGTGCGTGGCGCGCTACTTGCCGTTGCGGCCGATCTCCCAGAAGCGGAAGAAGCCGGTGGTGTCGACGGTGGACTCGACGCCGGTGATGTCCGCGCGGGCCGCGTAGAAGGACTTGTTCTGGTACAGCGGGAGCAGCGGCACGGATTCCGCGACGATCTGCTGGATCTGCCCGTAGCCGGCCGAGGCGGCGCTGCGGTCGGCCTGCTTGAGGCCGTCCGGGATCAGCTTCTGGCTGATCCTCGGGTCGTCCCAGCCGGTGTGGAAGATACCGCCGTCGACCAGCAGCGGGGCGATGTAGTTGTCCGGGTCCGGGTAGTCGGCGAACCAACCGACGATGTACGCCTGGTACTTGCCCGCGGTCCAGCCCTTCTTGTAGGCGTCCCAGTCCGGCTCCTGCTGGACCGTCACCTGGAACAGGCCGCCGGTCTCCAGCTGCTTCTTGATCGTGTCGGCCTCGCCGTTGCCGGCCCGCGAACGGGACCAGGTGAGGGTGAGCTTGACCGGGGTCTGGACCTTGTTGTCGGCGAGGGCCTTCTTGGCCTTGGCCACGTCCTGGTCGCCCCAGCGGTCGAAGAAGGCGGTGGTGTGGCCGGTGACGCCGGCCGGGACCATCGCGTACAGCGGCTGGACGGTGCGGGCGAAGACGTCGCGGGCGAGCGCCTTGCGGTCGAGCAGCGCGGCGGCGGCCTGGCGGACGCCGACGTTGCTCAGCACCGGGTCCTTGGTGTTGAAGGCCAGCGAGCGGGTGTCGTTGCTGTCGCCCTCGACCACCTGGAGGTCGGTCTTGCCGCCCTGCTGGTCGGACCGGATCTGGGCGGCGGTGTTGGGCTCCAGGCTGTTGTCGGTGACGTCGACGTCGCCCTTGTCCAGCGCGGCCTTGAGGTCGGCGGGCTTGTCGAAGTACCGGACGGTGAACTTGTTGTTCCGCAGCTTGGCGTCGCCGCTGTACTTGTCGTTGGGCACCAGCACGACCTTGCCCAGCTGCTTGCCGTCGGCCATGCCCTCGACCGAGTCGAGGCGGTACGGGCCGGAGCCGACCACCTTGTCGTTGGAGAGCGCCTTGTCGGCCGGGAAGACCTGGTGGTCGACGATGGCGCCGGCCGGAGAGGCCAGCTTGGCCGGCAGGGTGGCGTCGGGGGCCGACAGGTGGAAGACCACCTCGCTGTCGCCCTTGGCCTCCACGCTCTTGATCGAGGAGAGCAGGCCGGCCGGGCCGTTGGGGTCGTCGATCTTCTTGGTCCGCTGGATCGAGAACACCACGTCCTCGGCGGTCAGCGGGTGACCGTTGGAGAACTTCAGCCCCGGCCGCAGGGTGCAGTGGTACTCGGTGGCCTCGCCCCCGGAGAAGTCGCAGGACTGCGCGGCGTCCGGGGAGGGCGTGCTGGCGGCGGCCGGGAAGGTCAGCAGCGACTGGAAGGTGTTGCGCAGCACCAGCCAGGAGCCGGAGTCGTAGACGACCGCCGGGTCCAGGGTGCCGGTCAGCTGGGCGGTGCCCATGGTGATCGACTTGCCGCCGCTGTCCCCCTTGACGGCGTCGGTGACCGATCCGCACCCGGCCACCGTCACGGCGACCAGACCGGCGCAGCCGAGTGCTGCCAGGCGTTCAGCTGAAGTCTTCACGGGAGCGTCCTTCGGGGGTGTCGCGAACCCGAGTAGCGTGCCATATCGAACACGCACGACCGATACCCGTGCAGATGACGTTTGGGACACGGTGGTTGAGGGCATCACGGCGCGCCCGACGAGTTGTCAGCCAATGCCCGTTTTCTCCCCCGGAGTCCTCGGGGTGAGGCGTTTACCGGCGAGTAGACCCCGGCCGCAATGAGATGACAATCACACTCGCGAGACGACCAGCGAGCGCAGCAGGTCGAGATCGACCTGCTCCAGCGACGGCAGCACCAGCCGCCCGGGAGCCGACTCGATCGGAGCCACCGACGGGACCGCGATCACCGGGCAGCCGGCCGCCTCGCCCGCCCGCACCCCGGTCGGGGTGTCCTCGACGACCACGCAGCGGGCCGGCTCCGCCCCCAGCCGACGGGCGGCCTCCAGGTACGGGTCCGGGAACGGCTTGGTGCGCGGCACCTCGTCCCCGCCGATGGTGAAGGCGAAGCGCTCGGCACCCAGCGACCGCAGCACGATGTCGATCACGTGCCGGTGCGAGGCGGACACCAACGCGGCCGGGACGCCGTGCGCGGCAAGGGTGTTGAGCAGCCGTTCGGCGCCCGGCATGAGCGGCACCCCGCCGGCCAGCAGGTCGACGAAGCGCTGGTTGACCAGCACCCCCAGGTCGGCCGGGGCGATGTCCACCCCGGTGCGGGCGACCAGGTAGTCCATCACCCTGGTCATCGGGCCGCCGACCACGTGGGCCCGGTCCTGCTCGTCCAGCTGGTGGCCCAGCTCGGCGAAGAGCGTGACCTCGGCCTGCCACCAGAAGTCCTCGGTGTCCACCAGCGTGCCGTCCATGTCCAGCAGCACCGCCTGCAGGCCGCGGTGGTCCCCGTGGTCGAGTGCCAGGGCGGCGGTGGAGCTGGTGGTCATGGTGGGTCCTTCCGTCCGATCCCAGCGGTTCCTGGGGATGGCACAGGCCGGCCCGCTGGTGAGCGGACCGGCCCGTTCAGGATCATCCAGGATACGCCCGCTTCGTCCGGAAAGAGCGAACGGAGAAGGGCATCGGAATTACCGGGCGTTGAAGTACTTCGCCTCGGGGTGGTGGATCACGATCGCGTCGGTGGACTGCTCCGGGTGCAGCTGGAACTCCTCCGACAGCACCACGCCGATCCGCTCCGGCCGCAGCAGGTCGGCGATCTTGGCGCGGTCCTCCAGCTCGGGGCAGGCCCCGTAGCCGAGCGAGAACCGGGCACCCCGGTACTTGAGCGCGAACATGTCCTTGACGTCCTGCGGGTCCTCGCCGGAGAAGCCCAGCTCGTAGCGGACCCGGGCGTGCCAGAACTCGGCCAGGGCCTCGGCCAGTTGGACCGAGAGCCCGTGCAGCTCCAGGTAGTCCCGGTAGGAGTTCCCGGCGAACAGCTCGTTGGCCGCCTCCGAGATCCGGTTGCCCATGGTGACCACCTGCAGCCCGACCACGTCCCGCTCGCCGGACTCCTCCGGACGGAAGAAGTCGGCCAGGCAGAGCCGGCGGCCGCGCCGCTGGCGGGGGAAGGTGAAGCGGGTCCGCTCGGTGCCGTCCTCGTGGAAGACGATCAGGTCGTCGCCCTTGGAGTTGGCCGGGTAGTAGCCGTAGACCACGGCCGCCTCCAGCCAGCCCTCGGTCTGCAGCCGGTCCAGCCAGGCCCGCAGCCGCGGCCGGCCCTCGGTCTCCACCAGCTCCTCGTAGGACGGGCCGTCGCCGTTGCGGGCCGCCTTGAGGCCCCACTGGCCCTTGAACAGCGCGTCCTCGTCCAGCCAGGAGGCGTAGTCGGCGAAGGGGATGCCCTTGACGATCCGGTCGCCCCAGAACGGCGGGGTGGGCAGCGCGTTGTCCAGCACCACGTCGGAGCGGATCTGGCCGAGGTTGACCTCGGGCTCCGGCTCCGCCACCTCGACCCGGGCGTGCCGGCGCTGCTTGAGCTCCGGCAGGGTCGCGCCGGGCACCCCGCGCTTGACCGCGATCAGCGCGTCCATCAGCCGCAGGCCCTCGAAGGCGTCCCGGGCGTAGCGGACTTCGCCCTCGTAGATCTCGTGCAGGTCCTGCTCGACGTAGGCGCGGGTCAGGGCGGCGCCGCCGAGGATCACCGGGAAACTGGCGGCCAGCTTGCGCTGGTTCAGCTCCTCCAGGTTCTCCTTCATGATCACGGTGGACTTCACCAGCAGGCCGGACATCCCGATGACGTCCGCCTTGTGCTCCTGGGCGGCGTCCAGGATCGCCGAGACCGGCTGCTTGATCCCCAGGTTGACCACGTTGTAGCCGTTGTTGGACAGGATGATGTCGACCAGGTTCTTGCCGATGTCGTGGACGTCGCCCTTGACGGTGGCCAGCACGATGGTGCCCTTGCCCTCGCTGTCGGACTTCTCCATGTGCGGCTCCAGGTGGGCCACCGCGGTCTTCATCACCTCGGCGGACTGGAGCACGAACGGCAGCTGCATCTGGCCGGAGCCGAACAGCTCGCCGACCACCTTCATCCCGGCCAGCAGGGTCTCGTTGATGATCTCCAGCGCCGGACGCGCGGTCAGCGCCTCGTCCAGGTCGGCCTCCAGGCCGTTGCGCTCGCCGTCGATGATCCGGCGCTGCAGCCGCTCCTCCAGCGGGAGCGCGGCCAGCTCCTCGGCCTTGGAGGCCTTGACCGAGGCGGTGGAGACGCCCTCGAACAGCTCCAGCAGGCGCTGCAGCGGGTCGTAGCCGTCCCGGCGGCGGTCGTAGACGAGGTCCAGGGCGGCCTCGCGCTGGTCCTCCGGGATCCGGGAGATCGGCAGGATCTTGGAGGCGTGCACGATCGCCGAGTCCAGGCCGGCCTCCACGCACTCGTGCAGGAAGACCGAGTTGAGCACCACGCGGGCGGCCGGGTTGAGGCCGAAGGAGATGTTCGACAGGCCGAGGGTGGTCTGCACCTTCGGGTGGCGGCGCTTGAGCTCGCGGATCGCCTCGATGGTCTCGATGCCGTCCCGGCGGGACTCCTCCTGGCCGGTGGCCAGGGTGAAGGTCAGGCAGTCGACCAGGATCGAGCCCTCGTCGATGCCGTAGTCGGTGGTGAGTTCGGCGATCAGCCGCTCGGCGATCTCGACCTTCAGCTCGGCGGTACGGGCCTGGCCCTGCTCGTCGATGGTCAGCGCGATCAGGCCGGCGCCGTGCTCGCGGGCCAGCGAGGCGATCTGCCCGAAGCGCGAGTCGGGGGCGTTGCCGTCCTCGTAGTTGACCGAGTTGAGCACCGCACGGCCGCCGAGCGCCTCCAGACCGGCCCGCAGCACCGGCGGCTCGGTGGAGTCCAGCACGATCGGCAGGGTGGAGGCGGTGGCCAGCCGGCCGGCGATCTCCTTCATGTCGGCGACGCCGTCGCGGCCGACGTAGTCGACGCAGAGGTCCAGCAGGTGGGAGCCGTCCCGGATCTGGTCGCGGGCGATCTCCACGCAGGCCTGCCAGTCGCCGGCCAGCATCGACTCGCGGAACTTCTTCGAGCCGTTCGCGTTGGTGCGCTCGCCGATCGCCAGGTACGAGGTGTCCTGGCGGAACGGCACCGCCTGGTAGAGCGAGGAGGCCGAGGGCTCCGGCTGCGGCTCGCGCCGGGCGATCGGGCGGCCCTGGACCCGCTCGACCACCTGGCGCAGGTGCTCGGGAGTGGTGCCGCAGCAGCCGCCGACCAGCGAGAGGCCGTACTCGCGGGTGAACACGTCGTGCGCCTCGGCCAGTTCGGCCGGGGAGAGCGGGTAGTGGGCGCCGTCCTTGCCGAGCACCGGCAGGCCCGCGTTCGGCATGCAGGACAGGCCGATCCGCGCGTTCTTGGCGAGGTAGCGCAGGTGCTCGCTCATCTCGGCCGGGCCGGTGGCGCAGTTGAGGCCGATGTAGTCGACGCCGAGCGGCTCCAGCGCGGTGAGCGCGGCGCCGATCTCGGAGCCGAGCAGCATGGTGCCGGTGGTCTCCACCGTCACCTGCACCAGCACCGGGAGGTCCAGCCCGGCCTCGGCCAGGGCGCGCTTGGAGCCGAGGATCGCGGCCTTGGTCTGCAGCAGGTCCTGGCTGGTCTCCACCAGCAGGGCATCGGCGCCGCCGGCGATCAGGCCGGCCGCGTTCTGCTGGAAGCCGTCGCGCAGCGTCTCGTACGGGGCGTGGCCGAGGGTCGGCAGCTTGGTGCCGGGGCCGATCGAGCCGAGCACCCAGCGGGTGCGGCCGTCGGCGGCGTGGGCGTCGGCCACCTCGCGGGCGATCCGGGCACCGGCCTCGGACAGCTCGAAGATGCGCTCGGGGATGTCGTACTCGCCCAGGGCGGAGAAGTTGGCGCCGAAGGTGTTGGTCTCCACGCAGTCCACGCCCACCGCGAAGTAGGCCTCGTGGACGGAGCGGACGATGTCCGGCCGGGTGCTGTTGAGGACCTCGTTGCAGCCCTCGAGGTTCTGGAAGTCCTCCAGCGTCGGGTCCTGTGCCTGGAGCATGGTGCCCATCGCACCGTCGGCCACCACCACCCGGGTGGCGAGTGCCTCGCGCAGCGCGTTCGCGCGGCTCTGCTGGGTGATGGACGGATCGGCTGCAGTGGCCATGGGGCGTCTCCCTGTGCGACGGCTGTCGGCTTTGCGCGCCCGCTTGCTCGGGCACGCACGTGGCCAGGGTATCCGGCACACGGCCCCGGCTGCCGGTGCATTCCGTATCCTGGGCGCTCGACCACAAGGGGGGGAGCTAACCGGGTGGCCCGATTCGGGACCGTTGCGCGGCGCACCGGTCGGGCCGTGGGAGCCCCGCTGCGCCGGTGGACAGGCCTGCCGTGGTGGGGTCGCGCCCTGGTCGCGCTGGGGCTGGCGGCCGCCGTACCGGTCGCCGCGCTGGGCTCGGTGTTCATCTCGTTCCGGCTGCACTACACGGGTGAACCGGCCGCCGAGGCCCGCACCCGGGGGCGGGACGCCGTCTGGCTCGGGCACGCCTGGGTGGACGGCCGCAAGACCGACGCCGACGTGGCGGCGCTGGCCCGGCAGCTGGCCGGCACCGGCGTGCGCGACCTGTACGTCCACGCCGGGCCGCTGGAGCACGACGGCTCGCTGCCGGCCTCCGTCCACCCGAAGGCCCGCTGGTTCACCGAGGCCGCCCACCGGGCTCTGCCTGGGGTGCGGCTGCAGGGCTGGCTGGGCGACGAGGTCAAACCCGAGCGGGACGCCCTGGACCTGGACGACGCACCCACCCGGGACCGGGTCACCGCCTCCGCGGCCCAGGTGCTGGACCAGGGCTTCGACGGCGTGCACTTCGACATGGAGCCGATCCGCCCCGGCACGGCGGGCTGGCTCGCCCTGCTCGACGAGGTCCGCCCGGTGACGGCCGCCCGCGGCGCGAAGCTGTCGGTGGCCGCCCCACAGATCGACCCGGTGCCCGGCCTGCACACGGCCGGCATCCTGCTCACCGACCACGGCAAGTGGTGGGACCAGGCGTACTTCCGGGAGACCGCCCGCCGGGTCGACCAGGTCGCGGTGATGGCCTACGACACCTCGATGCCGACCGAGCCGCTGTTCGGCGGCTACGTCGCCCTGCAGACCGAGCTGGCACTGGAGGCCACCCCGCCGGAGGTCGACCTGCTGATCGGTCTGCCGTTCTTCCGGGACGACACGTGGGGGCACCGGGGCGACGCGGAGACCGTCCCGGCGGCCGTCCGGGGCGTCCGGCTGGGCCTGGGCCGGCAGGACCCGCGGCGGGCGAACTTCGGCGTCGCGCTGTACGTGGACTTCGCCGCGACGCCGGAGAACTGGGCGGCGTACCGGGACGGCTGGGTGGATCCCGCCTGACCAGCTTCCCGCCCGACCAGGTTCCCGCCTGATCCACGTCCCGCCCGACCCGCTGCCGGTCCGACCCCGCTCAGGCCGCCATCCGGTGCGCCAGGGCGCCCAGGTAGCGGTGGACGGTGGCGTCCTCGCCGACCAGGTAGTGCGCGACGGCCCGGTCCAGCGGCTTGCGGACCTCGCCGCGCTCGGTGACGGTGAGCGAGCAGCCGGGCCCGGCCGGGGAGAGCAGGTACGTCCAGGTGCCGCCGTAGGGCAGGTCCGGGTCGGCGATGCCGGTCACCAGCCGGTGCGGGGGCTCGCTGGCCACCACCTCGTAGGTGGTGTGCCCGTGCCGGTCGTACTCTCGCCAGCGCGGGCGGCCACCGGCCCCGGCGGGCAGCCGCTCGACGTGGGTCAGGCCCGGGCGCCAGGCCGGGTAGAGGTCGATGTCGGTCAGCACGTCCCAGACCGCGCCGGGCGACTGGGCGAGCTCCAGCCCGCCCTCGGTGACGTGCTCGACCGGCAGCCGGCGCCCGGCCCGGTCCGCCGCCAGCAGCGCGGCCCCGGCCAGCGCCGCCGTGCCCGCGCCCGCGCCGATCCACAGCCATCGGTTCATCGGTCGGCCCCTTCCGCCCGGCCCCTGCCTCCCCATCATCGCGCCGCCGCGCCCGGCGGGCGATCCGTACCCCTGCGTCGCCGCCCGGACACCGCGCGTCCCCACCGGGCGACCTGACGCCACGTCAGCCAGGACGGGCCGGATATCCGCTGGATCACGGCGGCCCGCTCCCCCAGACTGTCCCGGTGCCCGACCGCCGTGCGCATCAAAGCCCGTAGGCTGGGCAGGTAGGGACCATGGAGCGAGCCGTTCCATGGGAGACGAGAGGTTCGACTGGCGGGAGCCGGCCCGCCCCGGCAATCCAGCCGAGGCGGTGCGGGTCCGACCGCCGACCGGAGGGAGACGCTGGGTGATCGAGCTGGAAGATGTTCCCGAGTTGATCGACCCGGTGATGGTCTGCGCCTTCGAGGGGTGGAACGACGCGGGCGACGCCGCCTCCGCGGCCCTGGCGCATCTGGACGAGACCTGGGGCGGAAAGGTGATCGCCGCCCTGGACGCGGAGGACTACTACGACTTCCAGGTCAACCGTCCGACGATCTGGCTGGACGGCGGCATCCGCCGGATCACCTGGCCGACCACCAGGCTCTCGGTGGTCCGGGTGACGGAGCCGGTGACCAGGGACGTGGTGCTGGTGCGCGGCATCGAGCCGAGCATGCGCTGGCGCTCGTTCTGCAACGAGCTGCTGGGCTTCGCCCACGAGCTGGGCATCGAGCTGGTGGTGATCCTGGGCGCGCTGCTCGGCGACACCCCGCACAGCCGCCCGGTGCCGGTCAGCGGGGTCACCTCCGACCCGGAGCTGGCCCGCCGGCTGGACCTGGAGGAGAGCCGCTACGAGGGGCCGACCGGGATCGTCGGGGTGCTCCAGGAGGCGTGCACCCACGCCGGGGTGCCGGCCGTGACGCTGTGGGCCGCGGTGCCGCACTACGTCGCCCAGCCGCCCAACCCCAAGGCCACGCTGGCGCTGCTCAACAAGCTGGAGGACCTGCTGGACCTGCGGGTCCCGCCGGGCGAGCTCGGCGAGGACGCCCGGGCCTGGCAGCTGGGCGTGGACCAGCTGGCCGCCGAGGACAGCGAGGTGGCCGAGTACGTCCAGCAGCTGGAGGAGGCGCAGGACACCGCGGAGCTGCCGGAGGCCTCCGGGGACGCGATCGCGCGCGAGTTCGAGCGCTACCTCCGCCGCCGGGAGAACGTCGGCCCGACCGGCGAGAAGCCGGTGTCGGGGCACGCGACGGCCGAGCGGCCGGCCGAGCCCGAGGGGCCGGGCACCACCCGGGAGAGCCAGGACGGGGCCGAGGACGAGTAGGGCCCGTCCGGCCCGTCACCACACGCCGAAGGGGCGCCAGGACCCCCTTCCTGGGCGCCCCACTCGCCGGCGGGTCAGGGTTTGAACGTCGCCGCCAGACAGCGGGCCACCCGCCCGCGGGAACCACA
>NZ_JBHXEG010000032.1:14691-84330 GCF_042724935.1 Kitasatospora sp. NPDC127060 | reverse complement strand
ACCGCGCCGCCTGGGGCGACGCGGTGCGGCACAGGTGTGCGCGTGACAGGTGTGCGTGACAGGTGTGTGCGCGTCACGGACGAACCCGTCACGCGTACCGTCCTGCGGTACGACGGGCTGACGGGCTGGCTCAGCCCTCACCGACCCCGCTGGCCTGGGAGAGCGGGACGCACGGAGCCCGAGCGGCCCGGGTTCGGCCAGCAGTTCCAGGGTGGTCGCGACGACGGGCACGGCGTCGTCGTACTCGCGCCACCCGTCGTCGTTGTCGTCGCCCCCCGCACCACCGCACCACCGGCCGCCGCGCCAGCAGTCGGCGGACAGGCCCGCGGCGGCCTGCTGCCGCTTGGCCGGTGCGCGGCAGGGTGCGCCGGGCCCGTGGCGGTCGTCGTACGAGGGGGTGAGGCGCCGACCGCTGCCAAAGCGGCGCCGTGCTCCCGGGGAACTGCCAGCCGCCGCGGTCCTCCTTCGAGAAGCGGGCGGCGAAGCCGATGCGGACCCGGACCACCTCCTGAGAGTGGCAGAAGGGGATGGTCGGCATGGCGTCGACGAAGCGCTCGGCCTGCCGGCCCGCGCCGTGGAACCCGCCGGCCAGGAGCTCCTGCCGCCGCTCGGCGGGTCGCCGGTGGATCGCCGAGGCCTCTCCCCCCGCTCCAGCCCTGAGCCTGTACGCCCGCCCGCCCACCGATCGTGCTGCACAAGGCCAGGTCGACGGCGAGCGGGGCATGGACGGCGGCCTCGGGGCGCGGCACGGGGCACCCACAGAGCTGAGAGCGGCGAGTGGGACGTCGGCAGCGGTTGCTCGGAGGAGCTTCCACGCCTTGGTTGCGAGATTGAAAAGCCCGGCCAGCCGCCTGTGTCGAGACGACCAGGACTGACTGGGAGGTGACGCACCGGCATATCCCGCCGCCGTTGGGTTCGGCATCGGGCGGTGCGACGGCCGGGCAACTCCCCGGCCCCGCTGCGGGCGACGAGCACGGGGATGGTGACGCAGGCGCTCGACGAAGGTCGGACCCGACAGGCCGAGCCGTCGTTCAGCCAGCTGGGACCTGCAGCCTGTAGTCCGCCGAGACCTCGAAGGATCCCGACGACCCCCGAATGCTCAGCGTGTGGTCGCCGGGCGCCAGCGGCCCTGCCTGTACCCAGAGGCCGCAGGCCTGGGTACGGAAGCGTCCCCCGGACCGGGTGAGCGGGTTGCCGTCCACAGCACTGATCTGCACGGCCGTCGCGTCGTACCGTTCGGGTTCCAGGGTTCGGCCGTCGAGGACGGCGCTGCCTTGTGCGGCGGCCATGAACTCGGTGCAGTCATCCGCCGTGCCGAAGAGGTTCACCAGGGGAAAGGCCACCGGCCCGGCACCGCCACGCAGACCACCGCGCCGGGCTCGAAGGCGCCCGCACACCGCGACGAGCCGCCCGAGGCCGCCCCGCCGCCGGGTTGACCGGTGTCACGGTCCCGGGCCGGCCTGTCGGACCAGGGCGGCACAACGGGCCGCATGTGGGGTCAGGTGGGCGCCAACGGCCCCGCGGTGTACACCTGGCACCCCAGTCAGGTGCCCGCAGGCGTCTACGGGCCGGAGCAGATGACCGGCGGGCTGACCCCGTCCCAGGCCCGTGCCCGGGAGGCCCACCACGAGGTGAGCGTCGAGGGTCTCCAGCATCCCCGGACAGCCGGAGCTACCGTTCCCGGCCGGCCTTCCTGTCCTCAGGCGGTTCGTTGTCCTCCAAGGCCGGGCGATCCGGCTTGTAGGCTGCCCGTGGAACAGCTCTGACTCTTGAGGGATGGCCCGGGTGCGTGTTGGTCGCTTGATAGGTGTGGCCGCAGGAGTCGTCGTGCTGAGCAGCCCGACGGCCGCGTATGCCCGTGGCGGGGGCGGTAGCCACGGGTTCAGCGGTGGCGGGGGCAGCCATGGTGGTGGCGGAGGCGGCCATGTCGGTGGCTTCCACGGGTCGACCGGCGGCGGGTTCGGCTTCGGCTCCGGAGTCGCGGGCGGTGGGATCGTCGCCCTGCTGGTGATCGTGGCCGTCCTGCTCCTGGTCCTGTGGTTCGTGCACCGGCGCCGGAGGACGGCGCAGGCGGTCGGTCTGAACACGGTCTCGGACCGTACGGCGCACCGCGCGGACGAGCAGGCGCGTGAGCGCGCCGCCCAGGTCGGGGCCCGGGTCGACGCCATCGCCGACACGGATGCGACCTTCGACCGCGCCGCGCTCGAGAGCCGGGCCGTTCAGCTGTACGTGACCGCCCAGGACGCCTGGACCCGGCACGATCACGCCACGTTGCAGCAGGTCCTGTCCCCGGTGCTCTACGGCAAGTGGGCCGATCAGCTGCGCGACTACGCGTCCCGCGGCGAGGTCAACGTCGTGGAGATCGTCTCCGGCCCGGTGGTCGAGCTGGTCGACGTCGCCAACCGCGCGGGCGAGGTGAACGACACCGTCACCTTCCGGATCACCGCGACGCTCAACGACTACGTGCGCCGCGCCGACGGCCCGGACGCCGTGCGCAAGGACGACTCGACGCGCCCGGTCGAGTACTGGACACTGCGCAAGAACACGGCCGGGCAGTGGATCGTGTCGTCGGTGGAGCAGGCGGCCGAGGGCGCGCACCACCTGACCGCCGCCATCGAGACGGACGGCTGGGACCAGAAGGAGGTCGCGCGCGAGGCGGTGCTCGAGGTGGCCGGGAAGACCTCGGTCAGGGGCGCGGGCGACATCCTGTCGCTCACCAACATCTCGTGGAGCACCGACGCCGACGCCGCCGTCGGCGATCTGAGCGTGCTCGACGGCCGGTTCGACCGGGCGGTTCTCGAGGTCGCCGTCGAGCGGTTCCTCGAGGAGTGGGTCATCAACGACGGCAGCCTGGACTTCACCTCCGTCCGCACGGCCGACCGGACAGTCATGCGGGACGCCGTCGTCAGGTCGGTCACGGTGCGCTCGCTGGTCTCACGCGACCCGATCGTCTTCCGTGTCGCGGTCGACGCGGAGGGCGTCTACTACGAGGTCGACCGCCGCAGCGAGAAGGTCCTCCGCGGCGACGCACGCCGACGCCAGCCGATCACCTTCGCGTTCGACCTCCGCCTGGACGACAGGCCGACCGCGACGTGGACCGTGATCGCCGCCAGCGTGGAGTAGGCGAAGCCCGCGCGGCGGGACGCAAAGTGAGATGACCTCTCATGCCATCAGTGTGCTCGCGACCACTGGCAAAGCCCCCGGGCCCAGCAACGCCCGTCGGGACAGGACGGCCGGCGACGACCGGCGGGTGCCGGCGGTGCTGGGATTACCGGAAGGAACCGGCCGGCCCCGGGCGCCCGCCCGGCCGACGTCGGGAGCGGCGAGAAGGTTGGTGTGCAGGGCCGACGGAACCGGGTAACGTCTTTGCCATGTTCTTCCAGACACCGATTTACGAGTGAGCGCGTGATGGGCCCCTGCTGACGTCCTTCGACGTCGCCGCCCGTCCCCCACCGATGAATCCGTAGATCACTTCACTTCCACTTCACTTCACCACCGGGAGAACCCACGACCGTGAGCAAGAACATCGACAACCCCGTGGGCATGGGCGGCGGCCAGCGCAAGAGGCAGTCCCGCGCCGAACGGCAGAACAACGGTCCGCACCGCAACCTCGACCGCCAGGGTGCAGCCGACCAGAAGGCAGAGCTGGTGCGCAAGATGCGCGAGAAGGCAGGAACGGCTGAGGGCGCCGGGCAGGCGGGCGGCGACACCGTACAGGGCTGACGCACTGCCGCCGCAGCGCGGCACCGCACGGGGCAGGGCTCGGACCGCGACGCGCGGTCCGAGCCCTGCTGCCGTACCGGGGCTCCGCTGCCGTACCGGATGTCGGTCCCGCTCAGCTCTCGGCCGACCACCCGCGTCTCAGCTGACCACCCGGGGCAGCCGCAGAATCGGCAGCCCCGTCACCGCCACCACCCGGAGCCGCACCAGCAGCTCAGCACGCCCCTGTGCCCGGCCCGGGCACCACCGCAGCCGGCGGCGGCAGAGGAAGTGGACACGGCCGCAGGACAACACTGGTGGACACCCCGGTGGGACGACCGCGAAACCCTCCGGCCAGAACGACTCCGGCGGACAGACCGATAGGGAAAGAACCCCGGCCACCCCGGTGAACAGCCACGCCGAGCCACTGAAAGCCAAACGCCGATCATCAGGGGCCTGCGGCCCTCGGGAGCAACCTCCGGGCCACCCCGTAAGCGTGGAGACTTTCCTGGCGGATCAGGCCCGAGGAGATCGCGCTGCGCCAGTGAAAGAAATCCGGTCCGGCTCCCGGTCGCCCTGCCGGCGGCCTGGTGCATCAGCTGCCGAATGGCGTGGTGGACGAGCAGAAGGCCGTAGAACTCCCGCTCCGCCCGGGCGGGTCCGGCAGGCCACGACGAGGGGCGGACGCTCCCTGACCGGAAGAGCCCGCCCCCGTCGTGGCCGTACTGGCGCAAGTGGACTTCTACCGCTTGCTGACCGGTGAGCGTACGGTGATGTCACCATCCTTCGCCACGTAAAAAGCGAAGGGGTCCTTGTCGCCTGTCGGCTTCGCCAGGTTCCCTGGCTGGTCTTCCCACTCCCAGCGCCCCTTGACTTCCCAGAGGGCTTTGTCTTCACCCAGAATTTCAGAGACGAAGAATGTCCCTTTCTGTGTCTGGATACAGAGGCGGAGGTCCTGCAGGTCGTTGGGGAACCAGCAGAGCCCGAACATCATCAGATCCCCTGGCTTTACGATCTTACTTTGAGAAAGATCGGCCTGATGGAGAACTGTCACGTATCGGTCGCTGGAGTTGTCGAGCTGGGCAAGGTATCCCATGCTTCCTCCCACTCCTCGTAGCCTGTCCCTGACGAGTAGATCACGCACCGCCCATGATCTTCCTGTACTGATACTCTGCTCGGATGAATCGGGCTTTTCATCCTTTTCATTCGGACACGTGGCACTTCTAAACTTTTCTTTCCTTGAGATCTTTAGGCTCTTTGGGCCGAATATTGTGCGCGGGAATGAGGCGTTCTCGGCGATCTGGGTACGCTCGGCGTGTTCCTTGGCGGCCTCGGTGAGCTGCCGGTGCCGGGTGGCTTCGGCTTCGGCTGCCTCGGTTCCCTCTGCTGGCAGAAGTGGCAGCGGCGCTCGCCGTCGGAGGCGCAGCGGGGGTTCTTGCACTTGTCGGCGGTGCGGTGGCATCCGGGGCGGGCGGTGGCGAGGAGTTCGCGTGCCTGGCGGCGGCGTTCGGTGGCTTCCTGGTCAGCCTGCCCCTGGGCGCGCTGGGTTTCCCGGTGCTTTGGCGTAGGTAGAGGGTCCGTCGTGGCCGTACCGGAAGCATGCCAACGGGCCGGTCCAGGGCCGGGACAACCGGCCGAGGGGCGAAACTCGCCAGCTTCCGGACGGCCCGTCCGGGCGGGCAGAAAGGCCGCGCTGGTCGGAGCCAGCGCAGCCGTCGTTCACCCGTTCGTCGTGCGCCTCAGTTCATCACGCAAAGCGCGCAGCGATCGGATCGCTTTCACGAGCTTCTGCGACAGGGGCGGAACCTGATCGAAGAGATAGCCGAGGGCCGTGATGCCCCCGGCGATCCCCGCCACGATGGTGGTCACCCATCCGGCAGTTTCCATCTCTGGCCTTCCAAGGAAGAGGGACTGGGCTGCGGTGTCAGCTCCCGGAATCGGGGGGTGTCGCCAGGAGCCCACGCAGTTCCCCTGCGGATGCCTCCGCAGCCACTCTTCCTTGGCGCGCCGGTTGGAAGGTCCGCCCTCGCGCGCTCCGGCTCCGGCGGCCCTCTCGGGTCTAGCCCGGCCAGGGCCATGTCTCCCCCTCAGTCACGTGCGTCCCACGTCCATATGTGCCACTGACAGCGACGCTGCCCCGACAGTACCCGGCGCGGACCTGCGGCACGCCCGTCTTCAAGCGGTCAGCCGGCCGGTCCCGGTGGTCGTCTCTGCGGGCTGCGGCGTCGGTGCCGGGGGCCGGGTGGCGGGCGTGGGCTCCTCATCAGGGGCGGGCCGGCCGGAGGGCGATCAGCAGGCGCGGTGAGGGCAGCAGGAAGGCGGCGCAGCCGATCTGGAACAGAATGCCGATCAGCGCCCACCCGCTGACGAACAGCACGAACATCGGCGGTCCGCACCACAGGACGGTGACGACGGGCCGGTGGAGTTCGCTCTCCCTCTTCGGCGCGGAGAGGAGGAGCAGCAGCAGCGACGGCACGCCGAACCACCCGAACAGGAGCAGCCCCAGGTCGATGAAGCCGGTCACGAACTTCGATCCGGAGAACTCACCGGTATGTGCCAGCCAGAGCGCGCAGCCACCGGCCGTGGCACTCCATCCGCAGCCGAGGGCGAGCAGGTAGCGGGCGGCGGCCCGAATGAACCATGCCAGGGCGCTCTCGGTTCTCAGTACGGCACCCATCGCCGCTCCACCCCTTCGGCAACTCCAGCAGGAGCATCATCATCGCAGGGTATTTGAACGCGTTCAATAGATTCCCCGGGCGACGCGACCGCCATCTCTGCCGCCCAACTGCGAGACATCGTCGAGCGGTTGGTGCATGCCGGGCAGTGGCAGACGGGTGACCCGCAGATCTGGATCGTCATGGACTCCGGCTACAACGTCGCCCACCTTGCCCACGCCATGGCGGACCTGCCCGTCGTCCTCGTCGGGCGCCTGCGCTCGGACCGCGTCACGCTCCGCGACGCCGGCCCCACTCGCTCCGGCCCCAAGGGCGGCCGGCCGCGTCGGCACGGCGGCGTCCTGGCCTTCGCCAAGCCCGACAGCTGGCACGAACCGGACGTCACCACGGCCACGGACACCACCTGTTAGGGCAGGCCTGGGCCAGGACCTGGGACCGCATGCACCCCAGGCTGACCCACCGCGGCCCCTGGCTGGAACATCCAGAAGAAGAACTGCCAGTCCTGCACGGCACGTCGGTCCGCCTGGAGGTCGACCACCTGCCTGGCGGCCGGGACCCGCAACCGGTCTGGCTGTGGTGCTCGGCCACCGCCAGCGTTCCAGGAGTACCTCGATCAGCAGGACATCCCGCGCCTACGTTCCTGGCGAGCCGTCAGCTGACACAGCAGCAACCAAGATCACCGACAGAGTCAAGCTCAGCACAGCTAGGCGTCCGCGCTGCCTCGCCGGCTGACCCCCGCCGACGCGAGGAGGATCTCCGGACAGGCGGTGATGAGGATCTCGAGCAGGTCGGTCTCCTTGTCGCGCAACCGGTCGGGGCGGGTGAGTACGAGGCGGACGAGTCGGCGCGGGCTGGCCACTGGGCGTTCGCTCTCGGCCCGGCCCTGAGCGATGCAGCGGACCAGCAGGTTGGCGCTGGGCCGTGCGGGCGGCCTCCCGCTGTTCTTCGGCCTCCCTTTCCAGGCGCTCCTCACGGGCGGCCTGGCGCGACTCCTAGGCGGCCCGGTTGTCCGGGTTCTCCAGCGCCTCGACGAGGCAGTGCCGGCCCGAACGGCCGAAACGCCACCGGACGGGCCCGAGCGGCCCGTGCTCGGCCAGCAGTTCCAGGGTGGTCGCGACGACGGGCACGGCGTCCGTCCGGTCGGCCGGCTCCCGGACGGCGAAGGCCGGGTCGTTGTCGCGGACCCTGGTGCGGAACAGCACCGGATGCTGCAGGTGAACTCGGGCGGCTCGTTGCCCGCCTCGTGGAACGCGTTCCACGAGGCCCCGGGAGGACCGGTCGGCGGGCGGGGGCAGGCTGTTGCTGCCGCGGGCGGGGGGTGCCGTTCGCATCGACGGTGACGGCCGGCTCGCCGCCGGCGATTCCATGGGCCCGCCCGCGCGTCTTGCGCACGGCGCCGGTGGGAGCTGCAATTGTGCTGATCCCCACGGAACCGTGTTGAAGCCCTGTCGTTGTGGGTCGGCACCGTGCCGGAGCGCCATCGTCCGGTGGCCTGCGCCTGCATGGGGTGACGGCGGCGACGGATCTGGTGCTGCTCCAGGTCAGTATCGACGACATCCTGGAAGCCGACCCGACCTCGGCCGAGCACGCCCTGCGCACGGCCGCCCAGCGCGGCATGTTCCAACGCCTGCTCGACGCCCCCGGCACGCCGCCGCTGAACGCCGACCCGCACGCGGCGGCGCTGGTCGACGTGCTCTCGCGGCTGGGCCGATGGGCCACTGCGGCTCAGCTCGCCCGCGTCGCCGAGGCGATGCGCATCTGGTCCCTCGGTCGGCTCTGGCAAGGCGCCAACCTCGTCGCCCGTGCCCGCCCGGACCTGAACCTGGCCACCGCGCTGCGGATCAGTGCCTCCGGTATGAGCGTCAACGCCAGCCTCTTCGAGATCGTCAGCGGCTACCACCTGGAAGCCGAGGAACTCGCCGCTCCCGCAGTGCGCGCGCTCACCGAGATGGCCCGCCAGCTGTGCGCCTGGGACAACGACATCGGTTCCTGGAGCAAGGAGAGCATCCGTGGCACCGCCGACCAGCACCTCGTCGGCGTCCTGGCCGGGCGCGACGGCCGCACCCTGGAGCAGGCCTTCGCAGAGGCCGTCGCACTGCGCAACCAGACCATGGGGCTCTTCGTCCTGTTGCGCGAGCAGACCGCCGGCGCCGCTTCCCCGGCGCTGCGCCGCTACCTGGGCGAACTCGGCCTGATGATCGCCGCCGTCCTCGACTTCACCGTCGTCAGCACCCGCTACCGCGACGTCCCCACCGGCTCCGCCGTACCGATCGCCGCCCGGATGCGCATCGACGCCCGCTCCCACGAGCCGGACGCCGGGACGGCACCCGCGATCCCCACCATCGCCTGGTGGTGGGACTGCCTCGAAAGCGACGGCCGATGACCCCCGGCACTCCGCAGCCGCTGCCCGCCCTGTACTGTCCCCTGCCCGTCGCGATCCATCCGCTCTCCGCCCAGGCCGACGCCTCTGCCGCGGCCTGGCTGCACCGCTTCCGCCTCGGTGACAGCCCCCTCGCCCGCGCGCGGCTGGCCCGCTCCGGCTGCGGCCGGATGGCCTCCTACCTGCTCCCCGCCGCCACGCCCGAAGTCCTGGCCATCACCGCCGACCTGTGCGCCTGGAACCTCGCCTTCGACGACGAGTACTGCGACGAGGGCAGCCTCGGCCTGCGCCCCGGGGACCTCGCCGAAGCCCTCGCCCACATCCGGCGCGCACTGGAGGTGCCCGAGACCCAGCTCTATCCCGACGACCGCTACGCGGTGGCCCTGCACGACATCCGCACCCGCCTCGACGCCTGCGCCACCCCCGTGCAGGTCGCCCGCTGGGCCGACGGCATCCACATCTGGTTGTCCGCCGAACCGTGGCGCGCCGCCGTCGATGCCCGCGGCGGCACCATGACCCTCGACGAGTACGCCCTGCTGCGGCTCAAGAGCGGTGGCATGTTCGCCTTCATCGCCCTGGCCCCCGTCGCCAACGGCTACGAGGTCGAGCCCCGCGACCTCGTGTTGCGACCGGTCCAGGCCCTCACCGAAATCGCCGCCACCCTGGGCACCTGGGGCGCCGACATCATCGGCCACCTGCGCGACCGGCGCGACGAGCACGGCAACAACCTGCTCACCGTCATCCGCCACGCTGACGACTGCGATCTCGCCGAGGCCGTCATCAGAGCGGCGGAGATGTACGGGAGCATCATGCACCTCTACCTCACCCTGCGCGCCCGGATCCTGCCGACCTGCAACCCACCGCTCGCGCGCCACCTCGTCGACCTCGACCGCTTCATCCGAACCGGCATCGACTGGGTCGCCGAATCCCACCGCTACGCGGGAGCGGCCGAACCCGACCTACGGCCCAACCGGCCGGTTCCTTCGACCACCGCACTCGCCCCGCTCCCCCTGCCCGCCATCGCCTGGTGGTGGCACCTTGCCGACGATCCGCAGTGACAAGCCCCCGAACGCACAAGGTCACGCGCCGGCGAGGTCCCAGCCCGGCTCGCCCATCAGCGTGCTGATGTTGCGGATCAGGTCGAAGCGGCCGAGGTTGCGCAGGTACGGCTCCGGCAGCGGGGTGCGGGTGAAGCCGTAGGTCAGTCGGGTCGGCGGCGGTGAACGCCAGGCGCAGGCCCTGGCCGATCGCGGTCCCGACCGTCCCGGCCTCGGTGCCGCCCTCACGCCAGGACCGTCGCCAGCGCTCCACCGGCCGTCCGCTCACCCGCAGATCACGGGCGATCACCGCGGTCTTCCCACCGGCCTCGAACCGGCCGGCGGCTTCCGGCCGCACCTGTTCACGAAACGCCCGCCGCTCAGCGGTCAGGCCCCACCCTGCGCGTACCGCATACCACCGGCCCACCGGCCCACCGGCCCACCGCAGGGATCACCAACTGTCACTATCCGACGACAGAACGAAAACCTCAGTAGCCGGCGGACGGCTTCCCTCTCCCGGCGGCAAGGAGCTCACCGGCGATCTCACGCGCCCAGGCGTCGACGGCCTCCCAGTCACGGTAATCCCCGGGGTGGCCGCCCAGGAGGCGGAGCAGGAGCGCGCCCACCCGGCCGATCTGTTCACGGGTGACGACACCGGAGAACAGGCGGTGCCCACGCAGGCCGGGCACCGGCGCGAGCGCGTCGAGGACGATCGCCTCCTCGCGCCCGGCGAACCTGCGCCACGGCCCCCGCAGCGCGGCGGGCATACCGACGCTGAAGAGCCAGACCCCACCGTGTGCGAGCGCGTCGCGATGGCGTTGCAGGAAGGCCGCTGCTTCCGGCAGCCATCGCCGGCTGTGGACTGCGCTGCCCAGGACGAACGCCGCGTACCTGTCCACGGTCATCATGTAGTCGAGCGGCCGGACCTCGACAGCGCATCCGGACTCGGCCAGCCGGGTGCCGATGCGTTCGGCGATCTCCCGAGTGGATCCGTGCGCACTCACATAGCCGACCAGAACCACCACGGCGCCTCCTCGGACCGTCGCTGTCCCCCTGGGGATGAAAAGTCTTCACGCTGTGCCCTGCGGTGTTCCGGAGTCCCCGGCCTCGATCCCGGGTCGAGCGGCCCCGATCCCGTCCCGCGCCACCGGGCCGCTCGCCGCTGGGCGGAAACGGCGGATGCCTCTCGTCGGATCCCCCGCTTTCGAGTGGTCCCGGTCGGGCGTCGGCCCGCCTCCTACGGTCAACCTGCGGGACCGCGCGGGGCCGCATCGCTCGTGTTCCACGATCCTCTCCTCAGCGGGCCCACGCTAACGGCGGCATCCCGTCGCTAGGACATGGTGCTCGCCGCCCGGCCGGGCGGGCTCGGTCCGCTCCGCCACCGCATCCTCCTCCAGTGATCACTACACGGCGCTACCGCCGATGACGAGACGGAGCCGAAGACCGTACGGAGCCGCCCGTCACACTGGCCTGCGGAAATTGACATCGAGGCCTTGTCATCCGTTTTCGGCGGGTGGTGCGTCCAAGGAGTATGAAGCGCGAACTGAGGCGCCCGGGGGGCTGCCGATCCGACCCGTTCGACGAGTTCGTCGCGGCGCGGTACCAGACCCTGTTGCGGGGGGCGTACTTGATCACCGGGAACGTTCATGACGCCCGGGACCTCCTTCACGACGCGTTGGTGCAGGTCTACCCGAAGCGGTCGGTGATCCGGGACGCGGGGGCCGCTGAGGGATACGTCCGCACGACGATGGTCCGCACCCATGTCTCGCGGTGGCGCCGGACCAGACGGGAGGAGCTCACCTCCGCTCTGCCGGACAGGCCGGTGGTCCAGGAGAGCGGGTGGGACGACCAGTTGGCGGCGGCGCTGGCCGGGCTCCCGCGGCGGCAGCGGGCGGCGGTGGTGCTGCGCTACTACCTGGATCTGCCGGTCGCGCAGGTGGCGGAGGAACTGGGGTGTTCGCTGCCTACGGCGAAGACGCACCTGGTGCGCGGGATCAAGGCGCTTCGGCAGGAAATGGAACTGGCAAGGGAGTTGGTGGGGCCGTGAGCGCTGAGGCCGCATTCGAGGAAGAGCTGGCGGGCCGGCTCGCAGAACATGCGGGATGGGTCGGTGGCAGCGCGCCGCTGGCCGAGCTGCACGCGGCCGGGCGGCGGCGGGCGCGGCGGCAGAGGGCCCTGCGGGGCGCGGCAGCGGTGGCGGTGCTGGTCGTCGGGGCGGGGGCCCTGACACAGCTGGGCAGCGGTTCCGGGGACTCCAGGACGGGCCCGGCCGGTGCGGGCGTGGGTCTGGTCGGCCCGGCACCGGGAACGACGGGCTCGGTCGCCGTGATCCTGGAGTGCGCGAACGGACCCACGGGCTGGCGGACGCCGGGCCTGCACCAGCACGGCAAGCAGGTGCTGCCGGACTCCCCGTCGCCGGGGGGGCCCACATCGTCCGGTGCCCCGTCGTCCCGGCCCAAGCTCTCGGGCTCGCCGTCACCGCTGTCGTACGCCACGCCGGCGCAGTCCGACCTGGAACGGGCGGGTCAGGCCATCGAGTACATGGCGATGGCGAGCTACCGTGACCACTACTTCGGCACCTGCAGCGACACGAGCACGAACACGCTCTACGTGATGCGGGTCCCCGGCAGCGGCCTGGACGCGGCGGCGGCCTCGACGCTGACCGACTGGCCGACGGTGAAGCTGCAGTACGCCGTCGCGGCCGGCTCGCGCGACGAGCTGTTGGCGTTCGGCGCCCGGATCCGAGCGGACCGGGAGGACTGGCGGGCCAAGGGTGTGGAGATCGAGGCGGTGACCCTCGCCATCGACGGCACCGGAGTGGTGGTCGACACGCCGCAGTGGCAGACCGCGGCGGCGCAGATCGAGGCGAAGTACGGCCCCCGGGTGGCCGAGGTCCGCTGAGCCCGACGCGAAGGGCTGACGCGAAGCGCCGGCGCCACGCCGACTCCTGAGGAGCACGGCGGCCGGCGGCCCTGAGGAACAACGAACACACGACAGGCGGGCCGCGCGACGGGCGCCCCGCCGCGGCCTTGCCATGCCCCGGGCGCGACAGGTGCCCCGACGCGCGAACCTTTCCGCCCAGCCCAACGGGAGACCGATGTCCGAGACAGTCGCTGAGGAACCACGCCGGAACGAAGGACCGCCTCCGGACCGGGCCGACTCGACGGTCCTGGTCCTGACCGCGGTGACGGCGGTGGCGTCCGCGCTCCTACTCCGGTTCCTGCTGCTGGAGTACGAATCGCCGGACTGGTACCGCTTCCTCGGTCCCTGGTACCGGTACATCACGGAGCAGGGCGGGTTCCGCGCCCTCGGCAACACCGACTTCTCGGACTACAACGTCCCCTACCTGTACCTCATGGCCGCGCTCACCTACCTGCCGGTGCCGGCGATGGAGGGCGTCAAGTGCCTGTCGATCCTCTTCGACCTGGCACTCGCCTCCTACGCCTACCGCATCGTCGCACGGCAGTCGCCGCACCGGCCCCGGCGGGCGCTCACCGCAGCGGTGATCGTGCTGTTCCTGCCCACGGTCGTGACCAACAGCGGCTGGTGGGCCCAGTCCGACGCCGTCTTCACCACCTTCCTGGTGGCAGGCGTCCACCATCTCCTGCGCGGGCGCCCCTGGTGGACCTGCTCGTTCTTCGGGATCGCCCTGGCCTTCAAGCTCCAGGCGGTCTTCCTGTTCCCACTGCTGCTCGTCGCCGTCCTGACCCGGTGGATACCGTGGCGGAGCCTGCTGGCCGTCCCGGCCGCATACGTGGCACTCGACGTCCCCGCCGTCCTCCTCGGTTCCGACCCCTGGCAGCTGCTGACGGTGTACGTGCGGCAGACGGGGACCTACAAGGACCTCACGCTCAACGCGCCGACGGTCTACCAGTTCGTCTCGGTGCCGTACGGCGAGGAGGACCCGGTGCGCCGGGCGGGCGTCCTGGTCGCGGGCCTGCTGGTCCTGGCACTGACCTGGCCGGCGGTCCGGGCCGTACGGCGCACGCTCCAGGCCCGACCGGAGGACCGCACCGGGGGCAACGCGCGCACAGGACCCACCGCACCGGTTGTCCTGCTGCTGGCCACCGCCTCCGCGATCACGGTGCCCTTCCTACTGCCGTCCATGCACGAGCGCTACTTCTACGTCGCGGACATCCTCAGCGTGCTCGCCGCCTCCCAACGCCCGCGGCAGCTCTGGTACCTGCCGGTCCTGGTCCAGCTCTCGTCCTTCGGCAGCTACCTGAAGTTCATCGCGCCCGGCGTAGCGCCGTACCTGTCGATGCCGGCCCACGGCGTGCTGATGCTCCTGGCGCTGATCACCGTACTCCGCGCCACCGACCGCGAGTTCCGGGATGCAGCTGCTGCGGCGTCCGGCTTCGCCAGTCGCACCACGAGGCCGCCGGCCCCTCGGCCGATCCCGTCGGCCCGCTGCGCCCCCGACGCCGCCTGAGCGCCGGCGTACCGGGGCTGGTGTGTGGAAGCGGCTGATCACGTGCACCACGGCCTCGGCGTCAGGAGGACTATGACGCCTTCGTGCCTGGCGAACGGTTGGTCTGCGGACGGCGACAGGCCGGCGGCCGGCGGGCCCGGCCGACCGCTGAAAACGATCAAGGACAGTGTCGCCCCGCCGATGGGATTGGTGCACCCGTGCCGGTTGAAGGGGCACCGGCGTCCCGCAGTGTCCTGCACGTACCCCACACGGCTGCCCGAGCACGCGTTCACGGCACCCTGGATGTTCATCGCGCCCACGTAGCCGATGGCCTTGTGCTTCGCCCTGGTTCCGGTCGGTGGGCGTGGTCCGGCCGGTGGCCTGGCCCGGGGTGAGGTCGGGTATCGGTGCCGCGGGCGGGCGGCAGCGGCCGGGGTGCGGGGTGGGTCGACGTCGGCCAGGCGGCGGCCGGCTGCGCGGGATCTGGACAGGTGCCTGTTTCGGCGATTCGCTGTCAGCGTGCCGCCGGAGGAACCGGCAGTGTTACGTGAAGATCATCGCCGGAGCGGTTCTCGACGCCTGGGGCCGGGTCACCGACCACCCCTGCTGGTCGGCCCTGACGGCCGGCCCGATCGTCCTGGCCTCGTCCTGACCACCCCACCACCGAGCACCTAACGTAGCGCCCACCACGACGGTCCGTCGTCCTGAACGGGGGGCGAAGCAAGCCCGGGAGGCCCGAGATTCACCCGGGCGAGGGACTGTCATGGACAGTGCACAAGAGGTCTACTGTCCTCGAGCGGCAAAGCCGTCATTCGGCGGACCCGAGGAAGGGGATCTGTGATGTTGATGCGGCGTCTGCTGCTGCCCGTGGTCATGGCGATCGCGATGGCGGGCAGCACCGCGGTCGCCAACGCGGCGCCCGCGGAGTCTGGTTGGCATCCCACCGCCGCCCCGAGGGGCCAGGTGGCGCCCGGGCAGATGCGCTCGGACCACGAGGACGTGCCGGGTGGGTTCAGCAAGGCCGACGCGGACCGGGCCGAGATCCTGGAGGCCCGCCGGGACGCCGCCCCGGGCTGCCAGGTGTACTGGCCGGCACCGTACGAAGTGTGCGGGGCGATCCGCGACAAGTACAACGAACTCGGCGGCCCGAACAGCTTCCTGTCGTTCCCCAAGTCAAACGAGCTGACCAACCCGGACGGGTACGGCAAGCGCACCGAGTTCGTCAACGGCCCCATCTACTGGTCCCCGCAGGGCGGCGCCCACCCGGTGGTCAACCACTTCTTCGCCGCCTGGGCCCGCAACGGCTACGAGGCGGGCCCGCTCGGCTACCCTACCTCCGACGAGATCGTGAACCCGGACAACATCGGGCGCCGCCAGTACTTCGAGAACGCCACCATCTACTGGAAGCTCAACGAGGCCTACGCCGTCCGCGGCGCCATCCGCGACAAGTGGGGCGAGGCGGGCTGGGAGACCGGCTACCTCGGCTACCCGGTCGGCGACGAGTTCGGCACCCCGGACGGCATCGGACGGGGCGCCCGCTTCGAGCACGGGATGATCTACTGGACCGCCGCCTACGGCGCGCACCCCGTCAGCGGCGGGCTGCTCGACAAGTGGACCCTCTCCGGCTACGAACGCGGGCCCTACGGCTACCCGGTCGCCGACCAGCGCCCCCGCGGCTCCTCCTGGGACCAGGACTTCCAGTTCGGCACCATGGGCTTCCCCACCGACCCCGTCGCCGCGGACGTCCCCGACGACGAGGGCGGTGACACCGAGGCGGACGAGCCCGAACCAGTGACCTGGCAGGACTTCGCCGACGACGCGGGCCTCGGTGTGAGCACGACGACCACCCAGGACAAGGCGGGCAGCCTGGAGCCCTGCCGGGCCGGCGAGTCCTGCACGGAGGAGGGCCCGGTCACCACCGCGTCCCGCACCGTACGGGACCTGCCGATCGCGGACGGCCCCGACACCCAGGGCCGGTTCATCCCCGAGTGGTGCACCAGGGAGCCGTTCGACAGCCGCTGGAAGGTGCAGCGCAAGCACGCCTGCGCGACCTGGTCCAACCTCGCGGTCAGGGTCCGCGACACCAAGGGCGCCGAGATCGGGAGGATGGAGTACGCCGTGAAGTCGGGGATCCTGAGCTCGCACAAGTCCGGCGCGCTCCAGCAGGAGTTCCGGGTCGAGTTCGGGAACTTCACGGGCAAGGTCGGCAAGCCCACCTTCGTGTACCAGCCGACGTACCTCGGCTACGGCTCCGGCGCGTACAGCGTGGACGGCCCCACCAGCGGATCGCCCGTCAGCCCCAACAGCGTCAAGACCTTCGTGGTCACCTGGAAACAGCAGAGCGAACCGGACAACACCCAGTGGAGCCCCGGCTTCCAGATCACCTGGAACCTCGGCAACCTCGCGCCCGACGTCACCGCCTCCAACAGCGGGACGTACCGGTACAGCGGCTTCCGCTGCGACTCCACCTTCAAGATGGCCCGTAAGTACCGCCAGGGCTGCGTGGTACCCGGCTCCACCCCCACGTTCGAGCTGACCGCCCTCGTGCCGGAGCAGACCTGGCACGTCCAGGAGGCCATCCGCTCCGGCCTTCCCGGCGGCGCGGGCCGTCCGCTGCGCCGCCTGACCGACCAGGTGAAGCGGGACATCAACCGGCAGATGTCCTGCCCCCGTTCCGGCCCGGTCTACGCCGCCCGGCAGCTCCCGAACCGCTCCTGCGACGAGTACCCGTTCGCCTCGACGTACCAGGGCTCGGCCCTGTCGAACGGCCCGGGCCGGACCGTCCACGAGTACTGCCACGTACCGGACCTGCCGATCGCCACCGGCCCGGCCGGCTACAGCGTCTGCATGATCGACGACGCGCAGAACAAGAGGAGCGGCAGCCTGCTCGGCGCGTTCTACCGCACCCAACGGGTCGTCGACCAGGACGACTTCACCCTCACGACCACCGGAGGCGGACCGCCGCCCAAGCCCTGATCAGCGGCGCGTCGAGCGGGTTCTCCCCACGGCGTGTCACCCGGCCCGGACACCCACCGCAAGGGTCAGCCCCGGAGCGGCACACCCCCTCCGCTTCCCTCCGTGAACAGCAAGCCGTCGCCACCGACACCCCCACCTGACAGCACGCTGCCGGTGCCCTGTCTCCCAGGGCACCGGCACGCGCTCCGACGGACGGTGACAGGCAGTACGCCGAATCACGTGTTGCCTGGCAGGAGCAGATGATCAGGCGAAGGCCCTCTTCGCGCAGGGCAGTCACCGATACGAGCAATCACGTTCGGCGGCCCGTTCAGGACCGTGCTGCTCGACACGCCATGGGCGGAGCTCGGGTCGGCCGAGGACACTCCCGCTCTGCTGATCGGTCTGCTGGACGAAGCCCAGACGCCAGCATCACCATCGACAGCGCAACCGCCAGCGGCGACGGCGTGGCCGCCCGCGTTGACGTCGCCTTCCCCGGCGATGCCGGTCAAGGCATCTCCCTGCCTGGGCAGCGGCACGTCCAGGAAGTGGAGTTCGGGCTCGTCCGCGGGGAGGGCGCGGCGGGGGTGCCGCGGCCGCAGTACGACCCGCTCTCGCGCACGCTCGCCGAGCGGGGAACAGGCCAAGTCCGACGAGCTCACCGTGCTGGGGTGGGAACGCGTCGCTGTCCGCACGGGGCCGGATCGGCAGCCTCTCCCGGCTCATCCGCGAAGCCGCGAAGCCGCGAAGCCGCCATCGTCGACGGGACCGAGAAGATCACCGCCCCAGCCCACACCCACCGGACTGACCGGCCATCGCCCCGAAACCTGATCTCACCTGGTCAACAAAACCCCAGTCCACAGAGCCCTGCGCACCGCAACAAGGCCCCCCGGAATCCTCAGGGACGCACCGCACCGGCCTGGCACTCGCCGCGATCGTGACGCGTCAGTCGTTGCCGCAGACGATCTGGAGGGCCTGGTCAGTGATGGTCTCCACCCCAAACGCATGAACGGTTTCCGTGATGACGATACGGATGGCCTCGTCGCAGAGGCGGGTGCTTCGGGTGGTTTCAGGCGACGCCGCGTTTGCCGGCACGACGGTGAGCAGAGCCGCGCCGATGATGACGGTGGTGACGGTGGTGACGGCTCTTGCGATGCAGCGGTGCACTGACATGGTTCTGCTCCTGACGGAACGTCCTGACGGAGACCAAATTGGCGGCCCCCTGGGATTCGAACATGGGACACGCTGCTGCGCCTGGCGGGGAAGCCGTCTGGTACATCACAGGGAGCACCTGTTCCGTCAGAGCCGCTTGCCGGCCGGGGCCTTCCCACACCACCGCGCGGCCTCGGTCGACCAGGAGCGCACCGTGCCGGCCCCGCCCGCGGCCTCGGGCGCGCTGACGCCCAGGACGAACGCGGCGATCGTCTCGTTGACCGCCATCGCGTGCTGGGCGCCGAAGCCACCGATACCCGGGTCAAGTCGGTGCCCCAGGGACGGCCGCGACCCTGCTGCCGATCAGCAGGACGCCGCCGGTGCAGGCGGCCTGAACGGCGCTCAGCCGGGGCAGCGCCACAGCCGCTGCGGTCTGGACGAGCTGGAGCAGCAGCAGGAGTCCGACCGGCCGTAGGTGCGGGCGCACACGGGTGCGCAGGAGCCCGAGCAGCATGACGCACTCCTCATTCGTGGCCGGTATCCGGCGGACGATGGGGGGATCCCCGGAACCGCCGTCCGGACCCGACGCCCCTGCCCTCGCCGCCTGGTGGCCCGAAGGACCGGACAGAGGCCCCCGGCGCCACGGCTGGTGGGCCGGCCCGGCCGGAATCGGCGCGCCTTCCTCCTGGAACTCGGCCGACGCACCGGCGAACGGAGCCACGCCGACACCGCCCGCGCCGCAGCCGTCGCGGTCGCGCGCTCCGCCGTCCGAGGCCCCCTCGGCGCCTTCTGGGGCCTGGCTGGGGACGGCCAGTTCCTGCTCGACGCGGGCGCGGACCGCGCGGCCGACCTGTGCACTGCGCTGATCGGGTCACACGCCGGACTCGACGAGCGGGGAGCCCTGACCCTCGGAGACAAGCACGACTTCGCCGCGGGCGTGCCGGGCCTCCTCGCCCACCTGCTGCGCCACCGCTACGGCACCCCGGCGCCCTGGCTGCTGCCCTCCCTCGCGCTGCCCTCCCCCGCGCTGCCGTCCTCCCCGGCCGGGGAGCGGTGACCGCCGCCATGACCGAATACTCCGTCTTCGTCCCCTTCGACCCCCAGCGCGGCGATCAGATCCTGCCCTTCGCCGCCCTCACCCAGTGGAGCACCGCGCACCGCCTGTGGCAGGGACAGGGCAGCGGCGGCGACCCGTACCAGGTGTTCGCCGTCGCCGCGGCCCACGGCTTCCGCACGCCCTGCGGCACCGGCGTCGCCCTGATGCCCTCCCGGCACCCCTTCGACGCCGCCCTCCAGGCCCGCACCCTCGCCCTCACCACCGGTCACCCCGTCACCGCCTGCTTCGGACCCGGCTCCCGCGCCCTGCAGCGCCGCATGCTCGGCGCCCCTCGGTGCCGCGCAGCGCGGCGTTCGCAGTTCTCCTACGCCGCCCTGCAGCACCCCGAACACGCCCTCCTGATCCAGCGCGTCCTGGACATCCCGCCCAAACGCTACGACAAGCGGAACGTGACCTTTCTGACGGCAGCAGAAGTCGACGCCTTGCTCGCGGCACCGGACCCGCGGCGCTGGGAGGGACGACGGGACAAGGCGGTGCTGGCCCTGGCCGTTCAGACCGGCTTGCGCGTGTCCGAAGTCACCAGCCTGGACCGCGACGACGTCACGCTCGGCGAGGGCTCGTCCGTCCGCTGCGAGGGCAAGGGCCGCAAGCACCGCTCAGTCGCCGCTCACCGGTCCGCTTCCGGCCGTGCCCGGCCGGGTGGCACGGCGTCCGGCCCGCGGCGATGCGGTTACGATCAACAGGCAATCACATCGCAGGTTTGGATGACATGACTGATCATCAGCTGGCTGATCTCCTGGCCCATGTACGCGGGCACTCGCCCTTCTACCGCGACCTCTACGCCGGACTACCCGGCGACGTCGCCGACCTGTCTGCCCTGCCGCTGATCGACCACACCGCCTACTGGGGCGCCCACGGCATCGAGCACAGCGGTCTGCTCACCGGCCCGCACCAGGACGGCATCGTCTTCAAGACCGGCGGCACCACCGGCGCACCGCGCGTCTCGGTCTACACCCGCGACGAGTGGCGTGCGATGGCCCGGCGCTTCGCCGGCGGGCTGCCCGCCGCCGGGGTGCGGGCGGGCGACCGGGCGGCCAATCTGTTCTACGCCGGGGAGCTGTACTCCAGCTTCGTCTTCACCCTCAACGCCTTCCAGGAGGCGCCGGTACCGCTGGTGCAACTGCCGATCGGCGGTGCGGCGCCACTGGACTACACCGTCGAGACCCTGCGGGACTTCCGCGCCACGGTGATCGCCGCACCGCCGACCTCACTGTGCCGGCTGGCCCGCGAGGTGACCGAGACCGTGGGGACGCTGCCGCAGGTCCGGCTGGCACTTTTCGCCGGAGAAGCCTTCTACGGCGACCAGTTGGCGCTCATGGCCACCGCATTCCCGAACGCGCGGGTCCGCTCGATCGGCTACGCCAGTGTGGACGCGGGCATCCTGGCCGGGCCGGTGGCGGACGAGCCGGACACCCGGGTGCACGAGGTGTTCACCACCGACAAGGTGATCGAGCTGCTCGACCCCGAGACCGGCGAGCCGATCACCGAGGAGGGCTGTGCGGGCCGGGTCGTCGCCACCGACCTGGTGCGTCGTCTGATGCCGGTGATCCGCTACCCGGTCGGCGACATGGCCGAGTGGGTCGACTACCCGCGACGCCGCTTCCGGCTGCTCGGCCGTTCCGAGGAGGGCGCCCGGGTCGGCGTGGTCACCGTCTACCTGGAGGACCTGCGCGCCATGGCCGCCCGGGCCGACCGGCAGGGCGCGGTCGCCGACCTGCAGGTCGTGCTCCGGCACCGCGAGGCCAAGGACGAACTGCTCCTGCGGCTGGCCGGCCCGGCCCGCTCGGCCGACTTCGAGCGGGAGCTGCTCGCCGTGCTGGACGAGGCCCGGCCGATGTTCGGCGCGGAAGTCCGGAAGGAGAACATCCACCCACTCGCCTTCGAGTGGGTCGGACCGGACGGACTGGACATCAACCCGCGCACGGGCAAACTGATCCGCCTCGTCGACCAGCGCGCGAACTGACGTCCGCGCGCTGGGAGAATCGCGCGAGCGGCCGTGCATCTTCCCACGATGCACGGCCGCTCGCGCGGTGGCCCCGCGCCCTTGGGAACGTCAGCGGTTCCTGGACCGCCGGTCCACCACGGCCAGCAGCTTCCCGCTCGCCGCCGTCTGCGCGAAGTCCGCGGCCGGGACGCACTCCACGCGCAGGTCCACCAGCCGGTCCCGCTCCACCGCCGCCGCGAGGTCCGGGTACCCGTCCAGGAACTCCCGGACGCCCGGCCCGTCCTGCGGCCGGCCCTCCAGCCGGACGGTCAGCGTCTCGTTGGCGGCGTCGTCCTCGTCCAGCAGGATCTGCAGCGCGCCGTGGTGCTCCAGCCGTTCCTCCGCGACCTGGACGAACCGCCGGTAGTTGAGGAAGTGGCTGCCGCTGCGGAAGATGTCGCCGAAGCGCCCCAGCAGTTCGAAACGCGGGGTGCGCCGACCGCACGGGCAGTCCTCGGTCAGCCAGCGCCCGAGGTCGCCGATCTCGTACCGGTCCAGCCGCTGCCCGCGCCGGGTGTGCGCGGTGAACACCAGCCGCCCGGCCTCGCCCGCCGACGCGGGCCGGTCCTCCTCGCGGTCGAGGATCTCCAGCGTGTGGAGTCCGCTGAACAGGTGGTAGACCCGCTCCGGCGCGTCCGGGCACTGGTAGCCGAGCGGGCCCGCGTCCACGCTGCCGTACGCGCCGGCCCGGATCACCTCGACCCCGAACTCCTCGCGCAGCCACTCGCGTTGGCCGGCCGGGAAGTGCTCGCCGCCGTAGAAGAGCTTGCGCACACCGCGGTACCCGCGCAGCAGGTCCGCACCCTCGGTGAAGATCCGCAGCAGGTAGTTCGGCATGCCGAACAGGGTGTCGACCCGGTGCTCGACCACCGACCGGGCGACCGCCGCGTGGTCGTCCTGCGCCATCATCGGGTACTGGACCGCCCCGAGCGTCTCCAGCACCGAGAAGAAGCTGGAGAACCCGCCGTACAGCTGCCCGCCGAAGAAGAGGTTCATCGCCCGGTCGGTCCGCGGGTCGAACCCGGCCGCCAGCAGGCCCTCCGCGCCGGAGCGCATGTGCTCGTGGTAGTCGTCCCAGCTGAACGCGGAGAGCTTGGGCGCGCCGGAGCTGCCGCCGCTGCGGAAGAAGACCTCCGCACGGCTGAGGTCGGTCTGCAGCTGCTCGAACTCGGTCTTGGCGGTCACCGCGACCGCCGGAGGGGTGAGTGCGCGCGCACCGACCAGGTCGTCCAGGCAGGCGTCGCCGGTGAACCGCCCGTCCAGCTGGACGTCCACCCGGCGGCTGTAGCGCTGCAGCGCGTACACGCCGTCGTGCGGCTCGCCGTCGTAGCTGCCGAGCATTCCGCCGGGCACCGTCACCCGCTGGACGCCCGCCGCCAGCACCGCGCCGGCCAGCTCCGCGGTGTCGGTGCGGCTCGCGCCGATCCCGGCGGTCTGCAGGTAGCGGCGCATCGGGCGCAGCACCTCGGCGATCCGCTTGCGCGGCAGCGGCTTGACCCAGACCGTGCGGTGCAGGGGCGAGGCGCGCAGCGCGCTGCGGGTGTCGGCGAGCACGTGCCAGCTCGCGTCGGGGGCGGCGTGCACCTTGGTGAGCCCGAGGTGCTCCTCCAGCCGGGCCACCAGGACGGTGTTGGTGATCTCGGCGCTCTCCAGCTGCTCCCGGTCCTGCGGTGCGGGTGCGCGGGCGGCGAGCACGGCGGCGAACCGCTCGGCGAAGGCGAAGAGTTCGTCCTCGTCCTCGGTGTCCAGGTACACCACCTGCGGGCTGGCGCAGGCCTGCTGTTCGAGGCGGCAGATGTCGTCGGCGATGCCGTCCAGCGTCTCGGGGGCGGACCAGGCGTCGGCCGTCAGGTACGCGAAGGAGAGCTTCGGGCCCCAGTCGACGAGCCGGCAGCCGGCGGGTATCAGCGCGGCGATCGAGGCGATGGCCTCCTCGCCGCCCCAGGCGGCGACGGCGTCGGCGGCCGCGCACAGCCGCTGGAGCCAGTCGGTGCGCGAGGACGGGAAGCCGAGCACCACGACCTGCCGGGCGATCGCCCCGGTGCCGTCGAACTCGGCCAGGGTGGCGAGCAGTTCATGGGTGAACCGACCCTCGCCGCTGGTCTTGACGACGTTGAGGTTGCCCGCGAGCAGGCCCTCGACCACGGTGAGCGCCGCGGCGGCGGGTGCGTTGCCGGGAGCGATGTGCACCAGCAGGCCGACCGGCAGCCAGCCCTCGAAGATCTCCCGGCGGAAGTCGAAGCGCGCCAGCCGCCCGGGGTCGATGCCGCCGAGCTCGCGGGTCAGCTTGACCTCCAACGCCTCCCGGGACAGCGCCTCGGTCAGGTCGTGCATCGTCCGCGAGGTCTCGTCCTCGGGCACGCCCGCCTCGCGCAGCAGCCCCGCCAGCTTGACGTGGTGCTCGCCCGCCGGGTCGGCCAGCGCGACGGCCAGGCGGTCGCAGGCGGCGAGCACGGTGATCGGGCTGAGCCGCTCGGCCAGCGCACCGGCGGCGTACTCGTCGAGGCGCTCCAGGCGGGCCGCCGCCTCCGCGTCGTCCACCCACGCGCCCTGCCAGTAGTGCTGAGTCACTTTTTCCCCTCGGTCTTGAGCAGTTCGGCGGCGGCGACGGCGCAGCTGCGGTTGCGGCTGAGCCCAGCCCGCCCGTGCACCTCGAACCAGGGCGTGGGCAGGCCGCAGCCGCACTCCTCCGGCGCGTGCTGGGTGACGAGGTCGCCCATCAGCACGGACTGGGCCGGCACCGAGGTGATGTACGGCGAGATGAACTGGGGGTAGCCGCTCTCGCCGTACGGCAGCGGCTGGAGCGTGCGCACGTCGCGGACCAGCTGGCGGGCCCAGACCGGGACGTGCAGCCGGTGGTTGGGGCACTCCATGTGCAGGACGGAGTGCTCCACCGCGCCGTAGCCGTCGCGGATCCGCCCGTCCGGGATGCCGAGCTGCTCGTGGATGCGCCGGTACAGCTCCGGCTTGGCGACCTGCTTGTCCGCGTTGCCCTTCCAGCCGCCGCCGAAGACCACCAGGGACTCCGGGTTCAGCCGCAGGGGCGGCAGGCCGAGTTCGCGCATCCGGTCCAGCGTGAAGGAGAGGAAGGCGGGGAAGCCGAGGATCCGGACCGGCGCGCCCTCCTCGGCGAAGCGGATCAGCGCGCGGACGCAGCCGAACGGGTCGAACTCGTGGCCGCTGCCGGTGTGCTTGAGCGCGTACTCGACCGAGCGGACGGGAGCGAAGTGGCACAGGTACTCGTCGGTGAACGAGGTGCCGAGGTTCAGGCCCGGTCGGGGCTGGTAGTTGGAGAGCAGGTAGTTGACCGGCTCATCGCCTTCGGACCTGATCCAGCCGTAGTGGTCGAAGACCCGGGCGACCATCCGCTGGCCGTTGCGCAGGGTGAAGTCGTCGAAGGCCATCTGCGACTTCTGGCCGGTCGTGCCGGAGGAGGTCAGGGTCAGCAGCGTCTCCTCGCGCGGCAGCGACAGCACCTCGTGCAGCTTGAAGAAGTTGGCGTGCACGAACGGCAGTCGGTGGAGCTCCTCGATGGACTCCAGGAGGTGCCCCTCGGCCTCCCACAGCCTGCCGAAGTAGGGCGAGCGCTCGGCGTGCCAGGCGTTGATCTCGTTCATCGCCGCCGTGAACAGGGCGTCCACGTCGTCCCCGGCGCGGTACGGCTCGGCCAGGTCGACCAGCTGCTGTACGTGGGCGAGTGCTTCGGGGTCCGGTACCGAGACCGGTTGGAGGTACGTGTTCATCGGAATATCCCGTGGGTGTCGAGGTGCTGCTTCTTCCACAGCTCGATGTACTGCTCGGTGAACGGCTGGAACGCGGAGTCGATGGCCAGGTCCCGGAAGTCCAGCGGCTGCAGGATCCGGGCGAGTACCACATGGTCGCGGAAGCCCTCGCCCTCCCGGCGCATGGCGGGGTAGGCCGCCACCGGCAGGAAGCCGTGTCCGAGCAGCCGGCGCAACAGGTGGTAGCTGTCCAGCGGCACCAGGGCCTCGATGTACCGGGCGCCGTGCGCGGCCAGCCGGTCGGTGATGGTGTCGAGCTCCTCGCCGATCTCCGCGAGCTCGATGCCGATCAGCGTGCAGTACCCGTCGGCGGGGCTGAGGTGCGCGTACACCTCGTAGGCGCCGTCGGCGGCGGAGAGCATGACGTTCGGCTCGTGGAACGGGTAGAAGCACTCCTCCAGCCCGTCGAACCGGCGGCTCACGAAGGCCGGCGCGTCGATGAACTCCAGCTCCCGGACGACGCTGCCGCCCTTCCTCGGCCTGGGCAGCGGCTCGTCCACGAGCTCCGGGCGCTGCGCGGGCCCCGGCACGTCCGCCAGCGCCCGTACCAGCCCGCCGAGTTCGGACGGGACCTTGTACACCGGGAGCCGCTGCTCCAGTACGCCCGCGCGGTGCTTGGCCAGCAGCACCATGGTCTCGTGCCAGGCGGCCTTGCGCAGGTTCGGCAGCACGCCGAGTGCGCGGAAGCCGGACTTCAGGCAGATGCGCTGCGGGGCGGTGGTGTCGGTCCGGGCGGTGGCGTACACGGAGTCGACCGGGTGGTCGCCCGTCAGCAGCTGGTCGGCGAGATGCTGGACGGCGAGGTTGGCCCCGCCGAGCCCACGGGCGTCCGGGTGGATCACCAGACCCTGCAGCTTGCCGATCCGTGCGGCCGGGTCGACCGTGCCGAGGATGGATCCGAGCAGCCGGTCGCCGCCGGGCTCCCGGGCCACCAGCCAGGTGGTGTCCGGGGCCGCGATCTCACGGGCCATCACCTCGGGGTCGGTGCCGAGCGGCAGCGCGTAGCTCCGCCCGTACACCTGGCGGTAGAGCGTCAACAGACCGTCCACGTCGTCTGGACGGGCCGGGATGAATTCGAGGGCCAAGTCGCCTCTCCCAAAAGGCGGCACGAACACGGTTCATCGCACGCGCACCACGAAAGAAACTTGAGTCGCAAGCAAGACGTGCCCGGTCCGAGCAGCCACATTGCCGCTCCACCACAGTAACGCTCACGCAACGGTGCACCGGACCGTCACGGTGCTAAAAGGCCGTCAGAAGGCTTGGATGCGACGAGAATCACAAGCACGCGAAATACGTACGAAATTGAACCAATGAACTTCCGCTGAACGTTGTCCGGCCGTTCGCCGACCGGTCGTCAGGGTTCCTCCGGCGGTGTCGGCCCGACCGCCGCCGGCGGTCGGCCGGATGCCGGGCGGGCCGGTTCGCCGCCGTCAGGGCATGCGCGCGCTGAGGGTGCGGGCGACCTGGCGCAGCACCTTGTCGCTCCAGGTCCGGTCCGCCTTCGGGTACTCCCCCACGCCGCCGGCCGTCGAGGTGCCGCTCAGCTCGTACTCGTACGGTCCCTGGTGGCAGGTCAGGTTGCCCCTGGCGAGGTCGTCGGTGTAGCAGCCCTGCGGGCCCAGTGAGGTGCCGAGGTCCTGGAACTCCTTGTGGTACTTGGTCGCGTCCTCACGGGCGCGGGCCAGGTCCTTGGCGTAGCCCTTCGCGACGAGCGCGGGGTCGGCGACGGCGGTGAAGGTGAGCGTGACGCTGCTGTTGCTGTCGCTCTCGTACTTGTCGGGCAGGCCGAAGCCGAACTTGCAGCCGGCGTCGGGCGCGTCGCCCGTCGTGCCGGGGTCCGCCTCGGCCAGCGGGTTGAAGTTGATGACGGTGACCTTGACCGGCTTTCGCTTGATGCCGGCGGCCTGCGGCAGGATCGCCTTGATCTCGGCGTCGCCCAGCACCTCGCAGGCGTGCGGCCATTGGGCCAGCGCCAGCGAGCGACCCGACGGCGGCTGGGCGGTGAGCCGGTTCCCCGACGGCTGCGCGGAGCCGAAGTCCAGGGCGGGCACGTCCTTCTTGCCGCATCCGGCGAGCAGGAGTACCGCGGCCCCGGCCAGGGCCGTGGCGGTGGACAGTGTGCGGGTGCGTGTCGTCATCGTTCCCCCGGAAGTGTGCGTGTGCGTGTGCGTGACGGGCGGGTGCGCCGGCGATCAGGACACGGACGATCTTTGCACTGTACCGCCCCACTGGTCGGGTCGGGTGGGCGTTCGGGAACGGCCCGGGCGTTGCGCCGGAGCTGCTGCTCCGGGCCGTCATCCGGTGGGAGGTGGCTCCGAACCCGGTTCACGGCGTGAACGGCAATTCCGTCGGAGTTCTCGCCGAGGATTTCCGGCCGGCCGAGGACGGTGGAACCGGAAAAGGGAAACCGGCGGGAGGGATTCGCCGGGCACGCAACCTCTTTCCCGGGATCCCGGCGACGATCACGGCCCATGGTGGGACGGTCCATCAAGTCGGATGCGGCATGCAGCAGATGGACCTGGCGTGAGCGCCTCTGGTGGATTCCGGCAGCTCGCAGCAGCCCCCGGCGGCCCGGAGGCGCCGGGAGCCGGCGCGCCGGACTCGCGGTAGGGGAGGGTGGAGTCGAGGACGGGGAGGGTGGGCATCGCGGTGTCACTTCGCTTTCGGTACGGGGATTCGTTCTGTACGGGGGGGGGTTCAGAGGTTGAGGCTCAGGACGCGGTCGACGGCGATCTCGAGGACGACCAGGTCCGGTGGGGCGGGTGGGGCCGCGCGGTAGCGGGCGGTGTAGCGGCGGACGGCCTCGGCCAGGCGCTCGGGGTCGTCGGTGACGGTGGCCCGGCCTTCGAGGGTGGCCCAGCGGAAGCCGTCCGCCTGGCAGAGCGCGACCCGGGCCTCCGCTCCCGTGGACGCCACGTTCCGTGCCTTGCGGGCCCTGGCCCGGGTGGTCACCCGGGCCAGTCCGGTGGCCGGGTCGAAGGTGAAGCGGACGGGGGCGACGTGCGGGGTGCCGTCGGGGCGGAGTGTGGTGAGGGTGGCCGTGTCCGGGCGGGCGAGGAACGCCCTTGTGCTGGCCGGGAGTTCGACGGTCGCCCGGCTCACTTCGCTGATCATCCGCACAGTGAAGCACCAACACCACGTCCGCTCAAGGGCGTTCGCCCGCTCCCGACCGGCGCCGGTGCGGCCCTGCCGTGCTGCCCCGTGTCCGCCTGCCGCGTGGCCTGACGGGGTGCCCGGCCGCGGCAGCGCGTGACGTCCGCCCGGGCCGCTCCACTTCCCGCAGCGGTCCCGGTTCTGACCGGACCCCGCCGGTCAGGTCGTCGTGGCGGCCCGGTCCTCCCCGCCACGGGGCGTGCGGTTGTCGGCTGCCGGCACGTCGCCGGCACCGGCGAGCCCGCAGTGCGCCGCAGTGCGCCGATCGCCGGGTCGCAGATGGAGACCGTGAGCCGGTAGGGCGGCCGGCCGGTGACGGTGTCGTGCGAACGGAGCGAGATCCATGAGCGTGCCCACCGAAGTCTCACGGTTCCGCCTGGGCCACCGGACGAGCGTGACCCGCACCGAGGGGGTGCGCAGCACGGCCTACCGGTCGCAGTGGCACCTGTTCCCGCTCGGCGCGAGCCGGCGCCCGGAGTCGGGGTCCGTCGTCCTCGCCTGCCTCATCGGCGGCGGCGGCGCCGTTCCCGGCCTGTCGGGCGTGACCGGCCTGCTGGCCGTGGCCACCGGCTTCGGCGTACGCAGCGCCGGCAAGACGTACCCGGGCGTCCACCTGGACCGCAACCAGCCCGCCACCCCGGACACCCCCGCACCGGATCTTCGTCCGCTGACACCGCCGGACGGCGATCCGAACGTCCGCTGGGCCGGGTGCGACTGCCCGGCTTCCGGGGTGGTCCCGGCGGAGCGGAGCGTCGTCAACCTCGCTCGCCCGGAACGCCGATGAGGCGGCCGAGCATCGCCATCACGGTGATCCTGGTCCTCTTGTCGTTCGTCACCGCGCAGTGGGCATCGACGCCTCGCTCGTCCGGTGCCTCGTCCGGCTCGGCCAGGCCCAGCCGGATCAGGTCGACGGCGTACTCGTGGCACCGGGAGTAGTCCGCCGCGGCGCTCACGGCCTCGACGTGGTCGATGCGGCCGGGATCCGCGGCGCGCAGCAGCGCCGGGCTGGGCGGCGGGCCCAGCACCTCCTTGATCCACCCCGAGACGGTCTCCCGGGGGCAGCCCCGTTCCAGCCCCGAGGAGGCCGCGGCGGCGAGCGCCAGGCGGATCAGGAGCGTCCCGAACCAGGCCGCGGCCTCGGCCGGAGGTGTGTCCGTGCCCGCCGGCGGCATCACGGCCCGGTACAGCGCGGCCGGGTCGTCGGCGTGCGCGGCGGCGGCGACCGTCTTCACCGCGTTGCCGAGGGCGGCCTGATCGATGGTCATGTCGATGGTTCTCCCCACAGTTGGCGGCCGTCAACTTACCGCTCCGGCGCGGTGAACGGCTGCCGAAGGGCGCATCCGCCCGCTGCGCGCGCCGGCGGGGTGACGGACCTGACCGCCGGGCCCCGCGGACGCCGCTCGTGGCCGCCGCGTTCGAGGCCGTGCGGGACCGCGCCGTCCCACGCGAGCGGTACTCGGTCCGGAACGGGCGGCCTTCGCCGCCCGCCACGCGCCCAGGCGCAGCGGGACCTGGAGCAGGAGGCCCAGGACGAGCGGTGGGAGGAGCGGCAGCGGGCCGAGACGGCCGCTGCGCTGCGGGCGGCCGCCCACGCGAGCGCCAGGGCCGCCGCGTGGGCGGCCGGGCTGGCCACACGCACCGGTGACCGGTCGCTGGGCGAGTTCGCCGCGGCCGTCCTCGCCTGTGGCCGGGACCTGGATCCCGGGGACGGCGAGTGTGGCGGCGGGCCCGCGGAGGTCACCCAGGCGCTTGACGGATTCGTTCTGCTCGACGACGGGCTCGGCGTCCAGGAGGGCCTCGTCCTGGCGGCCGTCGGGCGATCGCGCTCGCCATGCCGCGCACCGTCACCTGCGGATGCCCCGTCACCCAGCTGCCCCGGCTCGCGGAGCGCCCCGAACAGGTCCTCGCCGCCGACCGTGCCGTCACCACCGAACACCGCGGTGAGCCCCTGGTTGTTCTTCGCCCCTCGGGTCCGCGCGGGCCGTCAGTCGTCGGCCGATCCGCCGTGCTCCGCGAGCCACGCGCGGGCGCCCACCGCGAGCCCGGTGAGGGTGCCCACCAGGTGCACCGGCCCGGTGGCGGCCTTGGAGTGCATCGCCACGTAGCAGGGCCAGAACTCCTCGAAGGACGCGAAACGCCTGCTCTCAACCATGCCGGGACGGCAACGGCACGCCGACGCTCCGCCCAGGGCATGGTCGGATGAGCCGACGACGCGACCGGGCGCCGCGTCGTCGGCCACCCGTTACGCGTTCGGGTCCCAGGCGAAGAGTCGCTCGAAGACGACCCGGTCGCCGTCGATCTTCACCGAGTCCAGCGGGGTGCGTCCGTAGAACCACAGGACCAGCTCACCGGCCGTGCCCCGGGCGGAGGCGTCGGCCGGGGCCAGGGCCTCGCCCTCGCCGGCAGCCGGGAGGCGGACGGCGCGGGCGCCGTCCGCCTCGACCGTGAAGCGCCAGGAACGGCCCTCCGTGGCGTGGTAGTCGACGACGGCCGGCTCGTGCGGCCAGACGCCCGACCACGCGCAGCAGGTGAACAGGAAGTCCTCGACGCCGTCCAGCGCCACCTCCGCCGGCAGCGGCTCCGCGGCGCCCACGGTGAGCTGGGCGTCATAGGTGTGCATCGCGATCTCCTGAAGCTGGTGCCGGGCGACGGCACCGCTGGTCCGCGGCGACTGCGAGGCGCCCCACCACGTCCAGCACTCGGCGTCCGGGCCGACCTCCCGCAGGGTGTCCAGCAGCTCCTGCGTCGACGCGGCCAGCCAGGCCACCAACGCCTCGCGTTCCCGGGGCGCCTGCGCCTCGGCGCGCGCCGCCACGGCGTCGGCCGGCGGGGCGTCGGCCGGGCCGGCCTCGACGACGGCGGCCCAGAACGGGCGACCCGAGCCCAGGTGCCGCGCCAGATCGAACAGCGTCCACTCGGGACAGGTCGGCACCTGAACATCCAGGCTGGGCGCGGCGGCGATCGCGGCCCGGAAGGCCGTCGCCCGATCGTCGATCAGTCGCAGCAGGTCAGGGAGTTCAAGATTCTTCTGCACTACGGCTGTCTACCACCGCACTCCCGGCGGCCGAAAGCGATTTTCCCGGCCGCCACCTGCCGACGCCGTCCGAACCATCCGCCCGACCCCCCGCCGGCGGCGCCGCGGGCCGCTCCACCCCCGGGCCCGAGCAGCAGCAGTGCTTCGAGGACGGCGCGAAGGCCATGCGGGAGCTGAAGGACCGGTACGGCCCGCTGCAGGTCCGGTGGTTCACCGCGGCGGCCTCTCTCCGGCACCACCAGGAGGTCGACGCGGCCCGGAAAACGTCTTGGACCGTCAGACCCGTCTCGGCCATGATCCTCACGTGACCACCTACCTCGAGTCCGAGCGCCTGACCCTGCGCCACTTCGCCGCCGCCGACGCGGACCTGCTGATCGAGCTGGACAGCGACCCGGCGGTGATGCGCTACCTGACCGGCGGCGCTCCGACCCCGCCGGAGGAGGTCCGCGACCGCGCCATCCCCAGCATCCTCGCCGGCTACGAGCGCTGGGATCACGACCTCGGCCTGTTCGCCGCGCATGAGAAGGACGGCGGCGCGTTCGTCGGCTGGTTCTGCCTGCGTCCGCTGCGCAGCGGCCCGCGTGAGGAGGCCGAACTCGGCTACCGCCTGCGCCAGGCGGCCTGGGGCAGGGGCTACGCCACCGAGGTCTCGCGGGCGCTGCTGGCGAAGGGGTTCGCCGAGCTCGGCATCCGCATGGTCTGGGCCGAGACGATGACCGTGAACCGCCCTTCGCGCAACGTCATGGAGAAGCTCGGGATGACGCTCGCGGAGAACATCCCCACGCCCGACGACATGATGGCGGTCGAGGGTTCCGAGCACGGGGGCGTGCGGTACGAGATCACGAAGGAGCAGTGGGAGCGGCGGCAGGCGTAGGCGGCGCGAGGCGCGGGGCCCGTGGATGTGAAGTCATCGGCCCGGTCGGTGCCTGATGGGGCGGCAGCCCGTCCGGTGCGCGCCCCGGCGGGGGCTCCGGCAGCACCGGACGGACACGCCCCGGTGGACCGCGGGCTCAGAACTTCCTTGCCTGGCTGACCTGGTGCAGGTGAACCAGGACGTCGTAGGCCCGGCCGAGCGCGAGTTGCGGCTTCGGGTCGCTGACGTAGATCGAGCCCGCCTCGTAGGTGGGGCGGGAGGTGTCCAGCCAGTCGCGGGCCGCCCGGGGCGCGGTGCGCAGGTCGACGTAGTAGTCCCGGTAGCGGACCCGGTCGAGGGTGTACTCGTTCATGTCCGGCGTGGCCGCCGGCACCGTGACGGTCTTCCAGTCGTCTGTCAGGACGGCGTCGTTGGTGAGGAAGGAGCCGCTGTCGAAGGTGAAGCCGATCGCCGCGTAGTCGCGGCCGTAGGTGGCGCGCAGCCGCGAGCCCTGCGGCTCGGGGTACAGGAACGTGTCGGTGGCCAGGTAGCCGACGTGCCCGTTGTGCGCGGACAGCAGCACCTTGCCGCCCGTGTGGCGCTGCCACCATGCGGTGTTGTCCGCCATCGCCCGGTCGCGCAGCTGCTCGGCGGCGGAGACCGAGGCCCGGTCGGACATGTCCAGGGTCGCGAAGGCGAAGGTCTCGGCGATGTTCCGGGCGTGCTGCACCGCCCACGCGTGGGCGTCGTCGGAGGCGCCGGCGCCGCTCGCGGTGACCAGGTCGAGCGCCTGCTGCGCCTTGGCGGCGTTCTCCCGGCGTTCGGCGAGCGGCTTCTTCAGGTAGGCGAGGACGTCGTCGAGCGGCCGCAGGCCCGCGTAGAGGCCGTCGAGCTGAGGGAGGATGTCGGGGCGGGCCCCGCGCACGTACGAGGTGACCCGTTCGAACATCCGGTCGCCGAGTCTCGGCAGGCCGAGGTCGTCGCCCACGAAGTGGACCGGGTTCTGCGGGTGGCTCCGGTTGTACTCCCGCATCCAGGCGATCAGGTCGGCGAACTCCTCGCGGTCCCACGGACTGCCGCCCAGGGCCTCCTTGACGAGTTGCCGCGCGTCGCCCGGACCGCCCTGGACGTACTCGTCGATCTGCAGGCCGCTGCTCCAGCTCGTCTCCAGGGCGAAGGCGGTGAAGCCCTTCTCCTCGACGAGGTAGCGGAACAGCCGCTGCTTCATCGCGAAGAACTCGTGCGAACCGTGGGTGGCCTCGCCCAGGCCGACCACCTTGGCATCGCCGATCATCGAACCCATGGCGCGCAGGTCGGTGGTGCGGCCGCCCGGTTCGGTCGTCCGCAACGGCTGGGCGACGCCATCCAGTGCGCGCACCACGGCGGAACGCTGCGACGCGACCGGGTCCGCGGCCGCGGCGGTCGCCCCGGGCGTCACCGGCGAGGCGACCGCCGCTACCGGGACCAGTGCGGCCGCAGCGGCCACCACCGCCGTCAGCAGTCCACGCCGCCCGATCCCCTTGGTGCCTGCCATCCTTGTGATCACTCCTCGACTCGACGGACTGCCGCTGCCTGCGGCGTTCGGTGAGTTGATCTTCACGTGGGCGGGGCCTGCCGCGCGCTGGGGCGGACCGCCGTCTTCACCGGGGGGAAACCCCCGACCGGATTCGGCGGTCGACCCCCGGCCGCCGTCGGCCCGCCGGCCGTTACCGCGCGACAGCCGCCCAGACCGGTGCCCGGAGCCCCCACCGGTGCCGAGGAGCGGACGCGGTGTCAGCCCCATGAGCCGGGGCCGGGCGGGAGGTGGACGGTCGTCATCATGAGACGGGTCCCGTGCCCGCGCCGCGCAATGCACGTCGGGCGCGTCTGCGTCCCTGCGGCGGAGGCCAGCGCGGCCACCGGCGCGGCGGGCGACCAGCGGGGCGCGCACGGTCAAAGGACGCCGTACACGGGGGCCGCGACATCGTTGCCGTCGGCGCCCAGGCAAACCACCATCGAGTGACCGTCCGGGTCGACGAAGCAGCCCAGCGCCCGGCCGGCCAGCGGCCGCACCGCGTCCTTCCCCGTGTTGAGCTCGCGTCCGTGCGGCGTGAGCAGGCCGCAGACAGTCGCCAACCGCCGACCGCCCAACTCCCAGTCCACCTTCACCGGGCGGGTGTCGCCGTACTGCAGCAGCACCGCGGACACCTCCCCCAGGCAGCGTCCACCGCCAGGTGCAGCGGGCACTGGAGCTGGTCGGCGGTCGCGAACAGCGCCACTGCGCCGTCTTCCCGGCTGCAGGTGTTCCGGTGCCCCGTCGATGCTCCTGGAAGTCGCACGGCTCAGGCTCGACGATCTCGACCTCACCCGCCACACCCAGCGGACCCGAGGTGGCGAGGACCACCAGCACGCCGTCTACCCGGACGCTCTGCCCCTGGTCGTCTACCCACCGGGGATGGATCTGCCCAACGCGGGCCGCGCGGCGACATGCCGACCGCCTGCCCGCGAGACCCTGCGCCGCCTCGGCTCCACGGACTGAGCGCGCGCTGAGCGGGTATGACTGGGCCGGGAAAAGTGAGGTGGCTCTGTGGTCGGGTGGATCGTGCTGGGCCTGTTGCTGGCGCCGGCTGTCCTATTCCTCCTGGTGCTGATCGTCGCGACGCTCCACCGACCGAAGAGCCCGTTCAGCACCGCGCCTGGACGGCCGGCCGAGACGAGCGCGTCCGTCGGCGACTTGAGCGCTGGCGGGACAGCACCGCCGACGCCCACGCCCACGCCCACGCCCACGCCCACGCCCACGGGCGAGCATTCGTACTCCGAGTCCAATACCTGGCTCGCGGCCTACCGACGCGCGCACCCCAACGCCACCCCTGAGATGGAGGTGGCCGCCGCACGCGAATACCACGAGGACAAGACGAAGTACCGCGGCGTGTCGCCAGGCGTAAGGGCCGCCCACAAGAAGCTTGAGAAGGAGCGCCGGGGTACCGGCTGGAACGACGACTGGGCGCGCGGCGGGTAGTCGAGCGAACTCTGGGCCGAATTGCGTCGCTGCTGCCCAGCACGCCGAGCACGCCCAGCAGAATCAAGCCCGAAGCACACCTCTCAGGATGACGGCGGCGGGTCGCCCGCTGAGGTGAGCTTGCTCTTGCAAGGACCGATCGGTTTCGCGATAGTGCTCGTGCTCGACTCCGCAGGGGGACTTCAGGTGCCCACTGCCCATCAGTCTTTCAACGGAAGGCGGGTGCGAGGTGAACACCGGTGCAGTTGTCCGGCCAGGGCTTCACGGCCGGATCGTCGCGATGTTGGGTCTGCTGGCCCTGCTGGCAAGCGTGCTCGTCGTGTCGGCTGCAACTCCCGCGCGGGCCGACGGCTTCTACTGCGGGCACGCGGTCCTGGGGGCCATCGAGCAGAGGTACATCCAGATGGGCGGCTCGGGCGGGCCGCTCGGATGCCCCCTCACGGACGAGTTGGTCAACCCCGACGGGTTCGGCCGACGAACGCAGTTCGAACACGGGACGATCTACTGGTCGCCGAACACTGGTGCTTGGCCGGTGTGGGGAGCCATCGGCGACTGGTGGTGCAGCCAGGGGTGCGAGGCGGGATGGGCGGGCTATCCCACTTCCTACGAGTACACGGTAGGCGCCGAGATCCGTCAGAACTTCCACTGCGCGGTCGTCCACTTCCAGGACCTCGGCGGAGGAGCGTCGAGGACTTGGGGAGACAACATCTGTGCTTGACCTTCGAAACGACTGAAGCCACAGACCGGCCAGCCCCGGTGACCGTCGGGGCACCGGGTCGGTGGTGACCTGACGGCGGGCCCGGATGGTGCTGCTGTCCGCCCAGCCATGCCCGTGGCGAAGATCGGCGGCCGACCAGGACTTGAGTACCCGTACTCAAGACGAAGCCGGGGATCAGCGCGAGGATGGCCGGATGCCAACGTGGATAGTCGACGTTCTCGTGGCCGTCGTCCTGACCACCGTGGAGGCGACGGCACTGGTCATCACCGCCTTCGCCCTCGGAATCAAACAGTGGGCCGCCGACAAGGGAGGCCACGGGATCACACCGGGGCTGAAACTGACCGTCCGCGCCGTGTCAGTGGCGTCCCTGGTGCTGCCCTTGGCCTGCGCCTACGGGCTGTTTCTCCTGCACCTACCGATCGCGGCGACCGCCCAACTGCTGCTGGCCGCGGCCGTCCCGTTCCTCCACCCCATCCTGACGGGTGTGAACCGACTCCGGGAACGCCTCACCCACCACCGGCACGAACGCCCACCGCGCTGACACACCCGGAACCGCCACCAGGACGAGAGCGCCGGGAGGGCCGGCCCCGACAACCGCCGCCGCCCCGGCAGGAACCCGGAACCACGGCCCACTCCGCGGATCCCGGCGCGGCCGGACCGGGCAGGGCCGAAAACCGCGCATGCGTGGCCACCTGGACCGAGCCCGTCGGCTCGGGACCGACGACCGTACGTCAAGGGTGAGCAACGCCCCCGGACCAGGCCGTGCCGGTGTTCTCGGCCCGTTTCCGGGTCAGGGCCGGCTGGGGCGCGGTTCGTCCTCGCCGAACAGGTCGCGCAGGAAGCGCTCGGGCCGGTTCACGAAGGCGCGGGTCAGCGCGACGGGTTCGGCTTGGTCGTATCCCACCTGCTCGATGGTGCCGTCGGCTTCGAGCTGCAGGATCCGGGCGCCGGGGAGGGCAAGCAAGATCGGCGAGTGCGTCGCGATCACGAACTGGCTTCCCTGGGTCAGGAGTTCGCGCATCCTGACCATCAGGGCCAGGCAGCCCTGCACGGAGAGCGCCGCCTCCGGCTCGTCGAGGACGTAGAGACCGTTCGGCCCGAAACGGTGGAGCGCGAGGTCCAGGAACGACTGGCCGTGGGAGCGTTCGTGCGGGGAGCGGCCTCCGTAGGCGGGCAGCAGCGGGGTCGGACCTTCGCGGTCCAGGCGTTCGATCTCGGTGGCGACGTTGTAGAAGCTCTCCGCCCGCAGGAAGTACCCGGTGCGCGGGCGCCGGTTCCAGCTCAGCACCAGGTGCTCCCCCAGGACGGACTCGCTGGAGCGGGTGGCGAAGCGGAACGACTTCGACCCACCCTCGGCGTTGAACCCGGCGGCCGTGGCGATCGCCTCGATGAGGGTGGACTTGCCCGAGCCGTTGTCGCCGACCAGGAACGTCACCCCGGGCGCGAACTCGATCCGCCCCGACCCGGCGAGGCGGGCAACCACGGGCAGGTCGAACGGGTAGCCGCCGGCCTCAGGGCCCGGCTCGACCCGGACGTGACGCAGGAACCCCGGGGAGAAGACACTCATCGAACGATCGTAGGCTGGAGAAGGACGCGCTCGCCTGGCCGTCCAGCCAGATCGAGGCCGGCTGGCACTACTGGGGGCGGCGCGCGATGCGCTCCTGAGCGACGCCCCCGCCCATTTCACCGCCGGCCGCTCGAAGTCACCGGGGTCCCGGTGGTCGGCCCACCCGGCGGCTTCCCGCCAGACCAGTGGGCCGCCGACGCCGAGCCGCGGCCGCCGCCCCAAGATCCCAGGGCGGCGGCCGTCCGCATCCCCCGAACCTGTACCAGGCCGGTGCCGGCGGCGAAGGACAGTCCCCGCCCCCTTTGACCGGCCGTCTCCCAGGTCTACAAGACCGTCCCGCCGAGACCGACGGCGCGGAAGGCGGTGGCTCAGTCGAACCGGATGTGCTTGACCCCTGTCCAGGCCCGGCGGAGGCGCCCTCGTAGTGCGCTTTCGGTGTTCGGGGTGAGCGTCAGTCCCGAAGAGGCGGCGATGCGGTCGGCGACCTGCGGAATCGTGAGGCGGTCGGTCCACAGGTGCTCGGCGAACTCGGCCTCGCGCAGGCGCTCCAGACACACGTCGAGTTTCGACAGGGCGAAGCTTTCCCGGCGCAAAGGAGCGTCTTTCCCGGCGACGAACTGCACGGCATGCCCGAAGCCACGCTCGCGCAGCCGTTGCAGCACCGTCCCGCGCTCGGCCAGCAACGCGAAGTGCCGGACGTCATGGCCACGCTCCCGCAGCCGACCGACGGTCTCGCGGAAGTACGCCGGCTCCACGACCGTCATCGGCGCGATCACCACACCGTCGTGCTCGGCGAGAGCACGGTCCAGCACCTCGTAAACACCCTGCCGCCAAGCGGGAAGGTCCTGGAAGTCCCCGCGCAGTGGCGGGGGCGTCATCCGATGAAGACCGAAACCTACGTGCTCGGGGTCGCAGATGACACTGCCAGCAAGCCGCCGTTGGATCTCGTGCGCGGTCTGCGTCTTGCCACCGCCGAAAGGGCCGTTGATCCACAAGAGCATGCACAGACCCTACTGCGCTGATGCGGCAACGGAGCCGGGTCCTCCCGGGCTGGGACTGTCAGGGACCGCACCCGGGAGGACCGGGGACAGCCTCCGGCTACGGGCGGACACCTCGTGTCGCCATGGGCGACAGCTTGCCCCCCCGCACGCCACGGCCATGCGCGCCACGACACGGGGACCCGCGACAACCCGCCTTGCCGCGCGAAGGCGCAGCGGTGCCGTGGCCGGGGCCGTGCCCGGTGGTCCCGGCAAGGGATGGGCAAGCCCTCGGGCAGGTGGGGCAAGCCCTGGGGCGGGTCGGCCGGGCGGCTGTCCGTGCCGGCCGACCCGAAGGGGGCGGTGCCTGGGCCGCCCGGAACCGTGGGGGATGTACGGGCCGGGCAGCAGTGCGAGGAAGGCGGTCCGCAACGCGCCATCCACGGGCATCAAGCCGGTGGATCCCGACTCAGCGCACAGGCAGGGGGGTTCTGCCGGTGCCTGTATCACCAGGGTCTCCCAGACGTCGAAAACGCCTGTCAACCTGGTCGAGTTGAGTCGAAAGCGCCGACGAAACTCCCTGGACACGCACTGCGGCTCTACCCCATCAGTCTCATCAGCTGCGCCGGAGTGCGGCCGTGTCGGCGCACGGTTGCACGGCGGAAGGGACGGAGATCAATGGCGAACGCCCAATTCACCACTCGCGCAGGACTTTTCGATCTGAGTGGGAAGTGTGCCCTTGTCACTGGCGGCACCAAGGGCATCGGGATGATGATCGCGCGCGGCCTTCTCCAGGCGGGCGCCCGCGTCGTCATCAGCTCACGCAAGGCAGACGCGTGCGCGGAGGCACAGCATCTACTGTCCGGATTCGGCGACGTTCAGGCAATTCCCGCCGACCTGTCCAGGCACGACGAATGTCAGCGCCTCGCTGATCTCGTCAAGGTCGACTCGAAACGCCTGGACATCCTTGTCAACAACGCGGGGGCGATGTGGCGCGAGCCGCTGGCGACGTTCCCGGACGAGGCCTGGGACACAGTGATCGACCTCAACCTCAAGTCGCCGTTCTGGCTGGTGCAGGCGCTGCTTCCCGCACTTCGCAGGGCGGGCACCGCCGATGATCCCGCGCGGATCATCAACATCGGCAGTATCGCCGCCATCCACGTCGCCGAGTCGCCCAACTACTCGTACGCAAGCAGCAAAGCGGCACTCCATCAACTCACCCGGGTGCTTGCCAGGGAGCTGGGCCCCCAGCACGTCACGGTGAACGCGGTAGCACCGGGAGTGTTCCCCTCACGGATGACGGCGTCCACGCTCGATGCCATCGGCGACACGATCGCGGCGGCGGCCCCTCTGCGCCGGCTCGGCCGCGACGACGACATGGCGGGTATCGCCGTGTTCCTCGCCAGCCGGGCCGGGTCCTACCTCACGGGCACCGTCATCCCGGTGGACGGCGGCATCGCGACGACCGCGACGGGTACCCCCTGAGCTGCGGGACGGGCTTACGGTGAGGGAATGGCCACGATGGATCTACGCACCGAGATTCGGGAGTTTCTCAGCTCGCGTCGCGCCCGCATCGCACCCGAGCAGGCGGGCCTGCCCGCTTACGGCGGCAACCGTCGGGTGAAAGGTCTGCGCCGCGAGGAGGTGGCGCTACTGGCGGGGGTGTCGGTCGACTACTACGTGCGCATGGAGCGCGGCAGCCTCGCCGGTGCCTCCGACGGCGTGCTCGACGCATTGGCCTCTGCCTTGCAACTCGACGAGGCCGAGCACGACCACCTGTTCCACCTCGCGCGCCGATCCGGGGCGCCCAGCGGCCCACGCCGACGCAGGTCGGCCTTGACGGTGCGCTCGACACTGCAGCAGGTTCTCGATGCGATCTCAAATGCGCCGGCCTGGATCTGTAACGGCCGTTATGACGTGCTCGCCGCGAATCAACTAGCCCGCGCGCTGTTCTCGCCGGTGCTCGCCGACCCGCGACGGCCGGCGAACACGGCGCGGTTCGTCTATCTGGACTCCGCGGCGGCCAGGGACTTCTTCGTCGACTACAACCAAGTTGCCGGTGACGCGGCCGCGAAGCTACGCATGGAAGCCGGCCGCAATCCGCACGACGAGGAGCTGATCGCCCTCGTCGGCGAACTGTCAACGCGCAGTGAGCTGTTCCGGCAGCGGTGGGCGTCTCAGGACGTGCGGCTGCACCGGTCCGGACGCAAGCGGGTGAACCACCCGGTCGTGGGCCGGCTCGACCTGGACGTCGAGTCCCTGGAACTACCCGCCGAACCCGGCCTGCACCTCACCGTCTACACCGCAGCGGCGGGCACGCCGACCGCTGACAATCTGGCGCTCCTGGCATTGTGGGCGGTCCCCCGACCGACGCTGAGGTCCGAGCTCGAAGGACACAACGGATAGTCCGACCGATGAGCTCGTCCCCCTGCGGGGAGGCGAGCTCCTTGGCTTCTCCCCCCGAGCCGTTGCCCGGCGGGGAGAGGTGCCCGGTGCCCGAGGGACGCGTCCGCTCAGTCCTCGTCGACGTCCGTGCCGATCGCCGCCGGAACCGCCCCGGCGGAGGCCTGCTCCACCGCGACGTGCGGGTGCGCCCGGGAGCGGCAGACCCGGGGGGCCGCGTCCTTCATCCCCAGCAGCCTGAAGTAGTTCTGTCCCAGCGCGATGTCCCGGAAGGCCTCGTCACCAAGCGACCGGTTGATCCGGCTGGTGACCTCCAACTCCTGCTCGTACACCGAGTAGTCCTTGGCCCGCGACGCCACGAAGTCCGTCCCGGTGATCGCCCGGGTCGGGTGCCGGTCGAGGAAGGCCGCGTACTTCTCCCGGTAGCCGGGCTGGCTGAAGTACAGGTCCTCCAGGACGCGCCAGCTCAGGTCCACGGTCAGGTTGGGGTGGGCGTCGAGCAGCCGCTCCAGGATGCGGATGTGCTCGTCGGGGTCCATGTGGGCCAGTTCCTTCGAGAGCCCCATGTGCGCCCATACGATCTTGTTGTCGGGGTACTGCGCGAGGATCTCCTCCATCAGGTGGAGGTACTTGGTCGGCTCCGCGTCGTTGCCGAGGTCCGAGTGGAAGGTGATCGGGAGCCCGCGCTCACGGTACACGTTCATGAACGGGGCCCAGTTCGGGATGTCCTCACTGGTGGCGGGCTCGGCCAGGTTCGGGAACAGGGCCTGCTTGACGACGTTGACCTCGCCGGCCCACCGGAACATCCCCGGGAACTCGTGGTCAAGGAGCGCGACCCCGTCGGGCACGGTCTCCGGGTGGTGCAGGTCCATGAAGGTCATGGAGAGGGTGAGATTCGGATCCTCGGGCCGGTTCTCCCGGAGGCTCTCGGCGTTGACGAAGTCGTTGCGCAGCCGTGGCCGTACGGGCGTGCCGGGGCAGTCGAGGTAGTACGCGCAGTCGGAGTCGGCCGGCAGGACCTGCCCGATGCCGAAGATGTTCGCGTAGTGGACGCCACTCTTGTGCAGGTAGTCGGTGACCTCCTCGAAGGGGATCGCCCGACCTCCGAACGGACGGAAGTGCAGGTGGCTGTCGACCACCGAGGTGTAGGGCGACTTGGCCCGGTCGAAGCAGGCCCGGGCCGCCGCCAGGGCGTCACCCGCCCCGGCCGGAGAGACGACGACCGCCGCCGCGGCCGCGCTGACGGCCACGGCGGTGAGCCGCCTGCTGATCCGACGGTTTCTCCTCATGCGCTACCTCCACGTAGTGTCGCCGATGCCACACAGCAGAGTGAGCGGACGGACCGTCAGATCGCGCTGTCCAGGAGGGTGTCGACACCTCCCACCGCTCGAACGGGCTCAGCCGGCGGGCCGGGTCGGTGGGCATCGCGGTTCCCGGCTGCCGTCGGCCACCGGAACCTCTCGGTCACTCGGCCTACGGCCGCGACAAGCGGCTCCTGCCGCTGCGGAGCGTGGTGTACAGCCCCATGCAGTACGGCCGGCTGCACCTGCTCGGGGACGCGGTGCACATCGTCCCGCCGATGAGCGCGAAGGGCATCAACCTGGCCCCTCCACGACACCGAGGTGTTCGCCCGCGCCGTCATCCGCCGCTACCGGGACGGCGACCCGGCCGCGCTCGCCGACTACTCGCGGACCTGCCTGCGCCACGTCTGGAACTACCAGGCCTTCGCGGTCTGGCTCACCGAGATGATGCACAACGCCGGGGACACCTCGTACGAGGGCGAGTTCCGCCGACGGATCGCCCGGGCGGACCTGGAGCGCCTGCTCGACTCGCCGACGGCCAAGCGGCTGTACGACGAGTTCACCGCGGGCGTGAACTAGACCGCGTGCCCGGCACGGGCCGCCGGGACTGACATGCCGATCGCCCGGCCGCGGGCCCGCTCGACCTGGCGCCCGCGGGCGGGGCGGGGTCAGAACCAGTCCGTGCAGGAGACGCCGCCGTAGCTGTCCACGACGTCGCATGCCCGGGACTTGATGTCGGCGTCGTTCACCATGCGCGTGTAGTACGGCCCGGAGCCATTGGCCGGAACGTGCAGAGCGTTGAAGTCGGGAGCGGAAGAGGAGTCGTTCCAGATCGAGATGGTGTCGCCCACCCCGTTCATGCCGGACGCACGGCGGGCCCAGGCGGCCCGGCAGGAGGGGCTGTAGCGCAGTTCGACGCCGAACGACGAGGTCTGGATCGTCCGGGCGTCGTCGGCGCAGGTCGTGGCGGCGGGGTTGAGCCCGCTGCAGCTGCTGGCGTAGCAGCTCGTCGCGGCGAACGCGGGCGAGGCGCCCGCGCCCAGCAGCAGGCCGGTCACGGCTATGGCCATGGCGGCACCGGTGCTCGCGATACGGCGGGTCGTCAGGCGCATGGAGGGACTCCTTCGGGGAAACGTCGTGCGGGATCCGCGACGCAGAGTGTCGCGTCCGGGGCCCGTCCGTGTCACCGGCTGCACGTCCCCGCCCGTCCCGGGACGCCCACCTGCATCCCGGGGACGCTGTCCCGTCCCATCTGAGTCGGCAGCCGATGCTCCGCTGACCCGTAGGGCTGCTGATGCGGAAGCCCACGTGCCGTGGCGATGCGCGCGACCGCCCTGGGGCTGCCGGGCCGGTGCGGGTCGGCTCGGCGGCGACGCCCCTGTATGGATTGTCATGGCGTGTGCGGGTTGCGCCACGGGCCTGTAACAGGCGCTGACGTGTGCGGACGGCCGGTGCGAGGATCGCCGTGTCAGCGGGAGGCCGCCTCGGGAAGGGGCGGGGCCGCCCGCGCCGCCACCGTTCCGGTGAGACGGCGTCGCGAGTGAAAGAGGAACAACATGCTTATCAAGAACGCTCGTTGGGGACTTTCTGCTGCGGTGCTCGTCGTCGCGGGGCTGGCGCTGACGGCGTGCGGACCCGAAGACGTGACCTCCTCGGACACACCCTCCGCCACCAGCGCGCCGGTTGCCACGAGTTCCGCGCACGCCAGCGGCAAGCCCACCGCCACCGCGTCCGTGACGAGCGGTCAGGGTTCCTCCTCGGCTTCCGGTGGGAGCGGCGGGTCCGACGACGGCCACCAGAAGACGCTCGTGGGCAAGTTGAGCTACCTCGCGCCCGGCAAGCTGATGGTCAAGCCCGACAGCGGCGGCACCGATCAGGCGTTCATGGTCAGCAACGCCACCAAGGTCCTCGGCGCGGCCGCGATCTGCTCCCGCGACGGCAGCACCGTGACCATGGACGGCCAGGGCTACGGCACCACGAGGTGCACCGCCGACCAGTTGGAGACGGCCGCGAAGACCGGCGCCGTCACCGTCCGCGTCACCTTGGACTCCTCGTTGGGCGTCGCCCAGACCGTCGCCGAGAAGTACCACCCGTAAACAGGGCGAGTTCGTGGTGGCCGCCGGCGGGGCTGCACGGCGCGGGCAGGAGCAGCGGGCGGCGGTGCGCAGGCGTTCAGCCGACACGGGACTCCCTGCGGTCGGGTGGCCGGGTCACGGCAACGTGATCCGGCTACCCGACCGCAACCCCCTTGTTCAGCTGACGTCGAAGTCGTTCTCGTCCCACTCGAAGTCGTCCGGTCGGTCCAAAGCCGCCGTAGGGGCCGCCCGTTGAAGTGGTCGGCGAGCGCCTCGCCGATCATCCGCCGTACCTCGTCCTCGTCCTGCGCTGGGGCCGGAGCGGCGGCCTGCTCCCCGGTCAGGGGTCGCGCGAGCGACCGGGGCTCGCCCAGGGGCGGGCCCCGGTCGCTCGCGCGGGGCGGTGCGGGTCAGCTGGTGGGCATCAGGACGGTGTCGACGATGTACACGGTGGCGTTGGCGGTCTGGACGTTGCCGCACAGCACCTTGGCGTTGGAGTTGACGGTGAAGTCGGGGGCGGTGCCGGTGACGGTGAGGTCGCTGGTCTCAAGTGTCCTGTGGGCGCCGGTGAGGGCGGTGGGGGCCAGGCGCTGGGGAACGACGTGGTAGGTGAGGATCTTGGTGAGCTTGTCCTTGTCGGCGAGGACGGCGTCGAGGTCCTTCTTCGGGATCTTGGCGAAGGCGTCGTTGGTGGGCGCGAAGACGGTGATGTTCTGCGCGGAGTTGAGGGTGTCGACGAGGCCTGCCTGCTTGACGGCGGTCACCAGGGTGGACAGCAGCGGGTTGTTGGAGGCGGCGGTGGCGACAGGGTCCTTGGCCATGCCCGCGAAGGAGCCCGCGCCGTCCTTGGGCACGGCGGCGCAGGCGGTGCCGAACGGCTGGTCGCTCACGGCGGCGCCGGAAGCCGCGCCGTCGCCGGCGGACGCGGAGGTCGCGGAGGTCGCGGGGGTGGCGGTGGTGGCGGGGGCCTTGGAAGCGGAGGACGTCGTGGAGCCGCTGCTGCTGCAGGCGGCCAGGCTGACCGCGAGCGCGGTGGCGGTGAGGAGCGCGGCGACGGTGTTGCGGCGGCGGGTGGTGACGGACATGGGAAGGGATCTCCTTGTGAGGTGAGCCGGCCGCCCTCGTGGGCGGGCCGCGCCGGGCGCTTTGCCCGGCGTTGGGGGTGGATGAGGGGTTCAGGTGACGGTGACGACGGTGCTGTGCCAGCCGGTGGCGCCCGCCGGGTAGGGGGCGGCGCGGTTCTCGGTCTGGGCGGCGCCGGTGGCGTCGGTGGCGCGGACCTCGATGCGGTGGGTGCCGGGGGCGGCCCCGGTCCAGGTGTGGGACCACTGCCGCCACAGATCGGGTCCGGCGTCGGCGGCGAGCAACGTCTCCTGCCAGGGGCCGCCGTCGACGCGGACCTCGACAGCGGCGATACCGCGGTGGGTCGCCCACGCGGTGCCGGCCAGGGTGACATCCCCGGCCGCGACGCGGGCGAACGGCGCCGGAATCTCGATGCGTGAGGCGGTGCGCACGGTGCCGGTGCGGTCCCAGCCGCGGCGGACCCAGTACGGGTCGTAGGCGGCGAATGTGGTGACGTCCAGGTCGACGAGCCACTTGGTGGCGGAGGTGTAGCCGTAGAAGCCGGGGATGACGCTGCGGCAGGGGAAGCCGTGGGCGACGGGAAGCGCTTCGCCGTTCATCGCGACGGCGAGCAGTGCGCGGCGTCCGTCGAGCACGGATTCCAGTGGAGTGCCGATGGTCATGCCGTCCTGGGAGCGTCCGACGAGCTGGTCCGCGCCGGGGCGCACGCCGGCTCGGCGCAGCAGGGCGGGCAGGGAGGCGCCGAGCCAGCGGGTGGTGCCGACGTAGGGGCCGCCCACCTCGTTGGACACGCAGGACAGTGTGTGGTCCAGCTCCTCCAGCGGTTCGCGCAGCAGGTCGTCGAAGGTGATCAGAAGGGGGTGGTCGACCAGGCCCCGGATGCGCAGGGTCCAGCGCCGGGGGTCGATACGGGGCAGGGTGAGGGCGGTGTCGACGCGGTAGAAGTCCGCGTTGGGGGTGACGAACGGGGACAGGCCCGGCGCGTGCGGGTGGACCGCGGTGGGCAGCGGTGGCAGTGGCTGGACGGCCGGGGGGATGCGGACGGCGGCCCGGGTGGCGCCGATGTCGTACCGGTCATCGGACAGCCTGCGGCCGACGACACCGGCGAGGGCTCCGAAGGCGATCGTCCCGCCGGTGGCGACCAAGACGGCTCGTCGGCTCGTGCCCCTCGGCTCGGCGGCCTGCTCTCCAGCCCCGGGGTCCTGCTCCGGTGCCTCACCGGCTGCGGCCGGATGCGTCGCCGCCGTGTGGGCGGATCGCAGCAGGTGCGCGAGGGTGTGCACGGCGAAGGCGCCTGCCAGGCCTGCGACCAGGGCGGGCGCGGCGTCCGCGGGGCCGGAGGCGGGACGGGAGAGGGCGGCCCAGGCACCGAGGAGGCCGAAGGCTGGGAAAACGCCCGCGCCGAGGAGCGGGCGGCGTCCTGCCAGCAGGCCGGCGAGCGCGGCGAGCAGGACCATCGTCAGGTAGATCCCGCCGAGCAGCACCGGTTTGTCATCGGTGCCGAACGTGCGGACGGCGTACTCCTTGAGCGGAGTAGGCGTCAGGTCGATGGCCGCGGAGCCGACCGCGATGACCGGCGCGGTGTCCGGACCGGTGAAGACGGCGACCAGTTCCCCGGCGCCCAGCGCGGCTGCGGCTGCCGCCCACCCGGTCGCGGCGGCCGCGCCGGCCCGCATCAGCCGGTCCGGGCCGGCGCCGGAACGTCCGGGGGGCTGGGTTGCATCGTTGCTCACACCCCGCATTCGGCACACCTGCGGTCCCGGATGGGTGGCGGTTCGGCGGATGTCGATGTGCCGCACAAAAGCGCCGGGCCGGACTGCACCCGGCAGGCCGCCACCCTCCGGCCGACCGTGGCCGACCGGTCCGAAGACGTGGGGAGTGAGGGTTCGACGCCGTCATGGTCGTTCCCCTCGGGCCGGGTGCCGCACGAATTCGACGGGCTCTCCGCCCGGGCGGCAACCCGCCTGCGCTCGGGTGTCACGAACCCCGGCCGGGTGGCGCCGGAGGTCGAGCGGTGCCGCCGTACGGCCCGGCGGCACCGCGTGCCGGTGCCCGTGCGCCGCCGGTGCGGACGGGCACCGGTTCTGACGGTCGGTCGGGAGGACCGCACAGGGCCGGGCCGGTGTCTCCTCCGGTGGTCAGGGAGGTGCCGATCGGACCGTGGGCGGGCAGGCCGTCGGCGGTGCTGACGGCCCGATCGCCGTGGTGGAAGGTGGCGGCGTCGGCGGCGGGGCACTCGCCGCTGCCCTTGATGTGAATGTGCGTGACGTGCGGAACACCGTTGAGCAGCCCGCCGGGGTTCACGGTGATCCGGGCGGGGTCGTCACTGTTCGGCACGACGGGCGCCGGGCCCGGCGGGACCGGGCAGCGGGCGGGACCAATCCGGCCCCCCGCGCGCTCCGAACAAGACGTGTCAGCCAGCTTCGTCCACTTCGCTGGGGCGCCGCTCCGGTCATGGCCATGGAGGCATGTGATGTCCGCCGTCCGCCCGCTGGGTTCCTCGCCCGCCCGCCGTATCGCCGGCGTGGCGGGATGAGCGCCGTCGTCCGCCTGTCCGGTCCCGGGCGGCCGGGCCCTGACTTGAAGGAACTCCTCACCCAGGTGGCCCGCGGCGACCGGGAGGCCTTCTCCCGGCTCTACGACTCCGTCGCCGCGCCGGTGCTCGGCTTGGTGCGCCGGGTCCTGCGCGACCCGGCGCAGTCCGAGGAAGTCGCGCAGGAGGTGCTGCTGGAGGTGTGGCGCACCGCCGCCCGCTACCGGGCTGATCGCGGTGAGGTGATGCCCTGGGTGCTGACCATCGCCCACCGTCGAGCGGTGGACCGCGTGCGCTCCGCTCAGGCCGCCGCCGACCGCGACCAGCGCGCGGCCGCGGCGTCCCACACTCCGGCGTTCGACGAGGTCGCCGAACAGGTGGAAGGCCGGCTCGAGCGCGAACAGGTCCGCAGGTGCATGAAGACGCTCACCGAGCTACAGCGCGAGGCGTTGACACTGGCCTACTACCGCGGTTACACCTACCCGCAGGTCGCCGATGTCCTCGGCGCACCGCTGGGCACGATCAAGACCCGTATGCGCGACGCACTGATCCGTCTGCGCGACTGCCTGGGGGTGGGAGCATGAGCGCCGCCGATCTGCACACCCTGACCGGTGCCTACGCCGCGCACGCCCTCGATCCGGACGAGAGCGCCGAGTTCGAACGGCACCTGGCCAGTTGTGCGGCCTGCGCCCAGGAGGTCACGGAGTTCGCCGCGACCCTGGCACGGCTCGGCGGGACCGAGGCCGTGCTTCCGCCGCCGGCTCTCAAGGCCCGGGTGATGGCGGCGCTGCCCGCTCTGCGCCAGGACCCGCCGCGCACCGCACCCGCTCAGGGGCGCCGTAGCGGTCGGCTCGCCAAGGGCTGGGCGAAACTCGCCCTCGCGGCCTGCCTGGCACTGGCGGTCGGCGCCGGCGGTGTGGCCGTGCAGCAGCGACGGGAGGCGGAGCAGGCCCGGGCCCGTGTCGCTGCGCTCCAGCAGCAGCAGGGCCGCTTCGCCGGGCTGCTGACCGCACCCGACGCCCGCACTGCCAGTGCGGCCGCCGTCGGCGGGGGCGGCGTGGGCACGGTGGTGTGGTCACACAGCCGTGGCCAGGCCGGGTTCCTCGCCTCCGGAATGCCCGCACCCGCCGCCGGCACCACCTACGAACTGTGGTTCAACGATGCCGGAACGATGCGCCCGGCCGGGTTGCTGCCCACGGGTGACGGCGTCCTGCTGCTCACCGGAGCGCTGGACGGCGCGAGCGGTATCGGGGTGACCGTCGAACCGGCGGGCGGCTCAGCGCACCCCACCACGGCGCCGGTCATGCTGCTGCACTTCACCTGATCCCAGCCGTTGTCCCGGCCGGGCCCCCCGCCGGCCGGGACAACGCGGTTCGTACTGAGCCGTTTCCGTCATCCGCGGGGGCGCCGGGTTGTGACGTCCCGGGAGATACCCTGCGGTAGCCCATGGCCGGGCCGCGAGCCGGCGGCCGACGACAGCCCGAGGAGAAGCCTTGTCCGCCGACCGATCCGCCCGCCTGCTCAGCGCGCTGCTGCTGGGAGCGGGAGCGGCGCACTTCGCGGCGCCCCGTTCGTTCGACGCCATCGTCCCGCGCGCCCTTCCCGGCGATCCGCGGACCTGGACGCACCTCAGCGGGCTGGCGGAGCTGGCGGTCGGCGCGGCCGTGGCCTGCCCGCGCACCCGGCGCGCCGGCGCGCTCGGTGCAGCGACGCTGTTCGCCGCGGTCTTCCCCGCCAACGTGAAGATGGCTTGCGACTGGCGCACCCGGCCCGCACCGCAGCGCGCCGCCGCCCTCGCCCGCCTACCGTTGCAGGCACCGCTGATCCTGTGGGCGCTTCGAGTCGCCCAGGGCTGACCGGCTGACCGGCGCGACGGCGGGCCGACGTCGATTCCGTGGGGTTCCCCTGCCCCCTGGGGCACGGTTCGCGGTCGCCGGGATCGCCGGGTGGCCGTGCCGGCGGTGGGAGGCCTACGCGTACCGGTGCGCGGGATACGACCGCTGCGGGAGGCCGCGGACGAAGTCCAGGAGTGTTCGTCGCCGCCCTCGCTGTTCCTGGCGCAGCACATCGAAGTGACCTGGCACCGACACCTCGGGCCGGTCCGCTGCCCGCTCGGGGTCCGGGCGCGGACCGGCCCGTCCACTGTGTGCGGGCGGGCACCGCGGTGCCGTCCGGGTTGGTACGGGCGGTGTCAGGGGGTGTCCCCCTGCCGGTCCCAGCACGCGGGTCCGACTGTCGCGGGCTTCTCGTCGACACCGGGCTCGTCGACACCGGGCAGGTCGACGGCGGCGGCTTCGCCTCGGTCGTGTTCCACGGCGATGAGCACTACCTCGACCTCCACTGGAACGGGCCCGTTCCCGCCAGGGTCACCGAGGCCGTCGACGCCTGGCGCACCCGCACCCGCACCCGCGAGGCGATGCGCCACGACCCGCCGGCCCCGTGGGTCAGAGGCGCAGCAGGGCGCGGGCGTTCGCCGATCCGATGCGGTGCCTGACCTCCGGCGGGAGGGTGGTCCGTTCCAGGGCGGCTACTGCGGCCCCGGTCTTCTCGTAGGGGTAGTCGACGGCGAAGAGCACTGCCTCCGGGCCGAGTACGTGCACCAGGGCCTCGACCGCGGCCGGCGAGAGCACGCCGCTGGTGGTGGCCAGCACGTTGCTGCCGAAGTACTGGGACGGGCTGCGCAGCAGCGGCGTCGGGACGCTCAGCGTGGCGTACCGGGAGTCGAACCGGGACAGCTGGAACGGCAGGAACTCCCCCGCGTGGCCGAGGATCATCCGGGCCTCCGGGTGGCGGTCGAAGACCCCGGAGAGCACGATCCGCATGGCGTGCCCGCCTGTCGTCGCCTGCCAGCTCCACAGCGCGCCGTTCATCTCGGGGTGCCCGGACAGCACGTGCCAGGAGTCGGCGGGTGGCATGCCCGGGTGCAGGTAGAGCGGGACGCCGAGTTCGACCAGGGCGGTCCAGAGGGCGTCGAAGGCGGGGTCGTCGAGGTACCTGCCCTGGACGTGGTCGTTGACCAGGGCGCCCTTGAAGCCGAGTTCCCCGACCGCGCGCCGGAGTTCGGCGACCGCGGCGGCCGGGTCCTGCAGCGGGAGGGCCGCGAAGGCGGCGAACCGGTCGGGGTGCGCCGCGACGATCGCGGCCAAGGAGTCGTTGACGTAGCGGGCGTTGGCCACCGCGCGCGCCGGGTCCGGGTCCGCCTCGATTCCGGGGACGGTCAGCGACAGGACCTGCACGGCGATGCCGTTGGCGTCCATGTCGGGCAGCCGCAGTTCGGTGACGTCGGGCAGCCGCCGGGTCACGTCGGCGACGAAGGCGGGGTCCACGCCGTCCGGCACCGGGAACGGGGGGCGGCGCTCGGCGAGGCCCGGGATCGCGATGGCCTCCTCGATCGCGATGTAGCCCGCCATCACGCGCCCGCCGTCGGGACGAGGATGCCGGCTCCGGCGGTGGGCAGCTCGGCCTCGTCCAGCATGAGCGCGGCGACGGTGGCGCGGGAGGCGTGCGGCGGCAGCAGCGGCTTGGGGTACTGCGCCAGGGGAACGTTGCGGCGGGTCGCGCTGAGCTCGCCGACCCACAGGTCGGGCGCGTGGAAGACGGTGGCGCCGCCGGCCAGCACGATCGTGTCGGCCTCGCCCTTCTCCGCCAGCTCCTTACCGACGAACATCCTCATCACGCCCTGGTAGATCCCGCCGCCGGCACCGGTCGAGGCGCCCGAGCCGAGCGCCCCGAGCCAGAGCGTGCGGACCGGCAGGCCCGCCAGCAGCCGCGCGCCGGCGAGCAGGGTGCCCGGGCCGTCGCCCTTGCTGATGCCGAGCGCGGAGACGAGCACGTCCACGTCGCCGAGCTCCGGGAACTCCTGCGGCCTGGTCACGTCCGCCCGCCGGACCTCGACCCCGCCGCGCGCGGGCGGGTCGTACTGCTGCGGACTGCGGACGAGGGCGACGACCTGGTGGCCCCGGTCGAGTGCTTGTTCCACCACCAGGCGGCCGACCCGCCCGGTCGCGCCGAGGACTGCGATGCGCATGACGACTCCGTAACTGAACAGGTGTTGGTTACTTGAGTGAACAGGTGTTGGTTAAGGGTTGTCAAGGCCGGCCCGGGCGCTCCACGGCACTGCGCCGCGCTCGACCGCGGTCCGCCGCGCCGGAGCGGGGCGGCCGCGCCGGACCGGGACGGCCGCGCGACGCCGAAAGGTAAAGTGATCTTCCGTCGCCGACAGGGAGGATCCGGGAATGGGCGGTGAGGAGGCCCCGCGCCGCCGACGCAACCCCCGTGGGCAGGGGCAGGTGCTCAGGGCCGAGCTCGTCGCGGCCGCCGCCCACCTGCTGGCCACCCTCGACCAGCCGGAGACGCTGACCCTGCGGCAGGTCGCCCGCGAGGTCGGGGTCGCGCCCGCCAGCATCTACAGCCACTTCCCCGACCTCGGCTCGCTGGTCCAGCACGTACTGCGCCTGCGCTACGCCGAACTCGCCCGCCTGATGGACGAGGCCGCGGCACCGGCCGCCGACCCCCTCGACGACCTGGCCGGCCGCTGCGCCGCCTACGTGCGCTGGGGTGTCGAGCACCCCGGCGAGTACCGCACGCTCTTCGGTGGCCGGATGCCCGCCGACCCCGCCCTCCTCCAGGACCACGGCGCCGGCGAGGCCCTGCTGGGCTCCGTCATCGCCTCCCTCGCCGCCGTCCGGCAGCACGGCGGCGAGCGGTCCGCCCCTGCCCGGCAGTGGCAGGACGGGTTGCTGCTCTGGACGGCACTGCACGGCCTGGTCGTGCTCTACAACGACCACGGCGAGCTGCCCTGGCCGCCGCTCGACGCGCTGATCGCCGACGTGCTCGGCCTGCACGCCGGCCGTCCCGCCGAGGAGGTCGCGGCCCGCCTCGCGGCGCAGTGAGCCCCGGCCCCCGGCCTCCAAGCCGGAGAAGCTGCCTGTAGCGGCAGACAGACCACCCCGGCCGAGCGAGAGCACCGTGGAGGTGACGGCCGCGAACGTCGTCAGGGCCATGACGAGGAACTGCACTTCCCGGACCACGGAACGTCCACCAGCTCGATCGTGCGTCGCGCGGTGTTCGCGGCCAGGTGGATGTCGTGGGTCACCAGCAGGATGGTCCGACCCTCGGCGTTCAGCTCCAGCAGCAGCCGGCGGATGTCACCTCTCCCCCGGGGCATCGGCCCGGTGGCGTACTCCGCGTACATCCCCGGGGCGACGCGCGGAGCCGACGCCGGTCCATACGATCTCCGCATGGAAGAGCTGCTCCGGCGTTTCTCGACATCGGCACCCGTGACCTGGCTGACGGCACAGGCCGTGGTGCTGGCCACCGCCTGCTTCTACGCGCTGATGCTCTTCTGGACGATGCCGCTCGGTCAGGTCCGGCACTACGGCGGCCCGTTCCGGTTCCCCGACCTCGGGCCCGAGCAGATGATCGGCCTCTGCCTCGTGCTCGCCCTGCCGATCCTGCTGGTGCGCCGGCTGCCTGCGGCGGTCTTCGCGGCGGTCCTGGGCGAAGCAGCCCTCGGCGACTTCTTCGGCGCGCGGCCCTGGATCCTGCTCCTCCTGCTCCCGGCCTTGGCCGGGCACCTCGCCGCCCGGCGGCCGGCGGCTGCCGCCGTCGGCTCCGTCGCGGCCGTCGCGACCGCGTTCGTCGAGGACGCCCTCGTCTCCCCCGCGATATCCGTCGGCCACTCGGCCCAGGGGGCCGGGCAGCTCGCGTTCTTGTTCGCGGTCGCCTGGGTCTTCGGCGGGGTGTACCGCAAACGCCGTGAGTACCTCGGAGCCCTGCACGAGCAGACCGAGGCCCGCGCCGTCATGGCCGAGCGGCTGCGGATCGCCCGCGAACTGCACGACAGCGTCGCGCACAGCATCGGGATCATCACGGTGCTGTCGGGAGCGGCGGCGCGGGTCGTGGCGACCAAGCCCGAGCAGACGCGGCAGGCGCTGACCGGCATCGAGACCACCAGCCGGGAGACGCTGCTCGGGCTGCAGCGCATGCTCGGAGCACTGCGCCGCGCCGAGCCCGACGACGCCATGCCGCTGGCCGCTCCGCTGGCGCCGGCCGGCAGCCTGGCCGACGTCCCGCAGCTCGCCGAACGCACGGCCGACGCCGGGGTGCGGGTCCACCTGACCTGGCGGGGCGAGCAGCGTCCGCTGCCGCCGGAGATCGAGCTGTCGGCGTTCCGGATCGTCCAGGAGTCGGTGACGAACGTGGTGCGGCATTCCGGTGCGCGGAGCTGCCGGGTCGCGGTCGGCTACGAGCCGACCGGAGTGACGATCGAGGTGGTCGACGACGGGGACGACGGTCCCGGCGGGCCCGGCCGTCCGAAGCTCTCGGCAGTGGCCGGCGGGAGCGGCTTCGGCCTGCTCGGCATGCGCGAGCGGGTGACGCTGCTGTCCGGCCAGTTCAGCGCGGGCCGGCGTCCGGAGGGCGGATTCCGGGTGGCTGCGAGGCTCCCGGCATGAGCGTGCGGGTGCTGCTGGTCGACGACCAGCCGCTGATGCTGGTCGGGTTCGCGATCCTGATCGGCGACACCGACGACCTGGAGGTGGTCGGCCAGGCCGGCGACGGCCGCGAGGCGGTGCGCCTGGTGCGTGAGCTGCGGCCGGACGTCGTGGTGATGGACATCCGGATGCCGGGCATGGACGGGATCGAGGCTACCCGGCAGGCGACCGCCGAGCCGGACCCGCCCAAGGTGCTGGTGCTGACGACCTTCGACGACGACGAGTACGTCTACGGCGCACTGCGCGCCGGGGCCAGCGGATTCCTGCTCAAGAGCATGGCCCTGGACGCGATCCTGGACGCGATCCGCGTGGTGGCGGCGGGCGACGCGTTGATCGCGCCGAGCGTGACCCGACGGCTGATAGCGGACTTCGCCGGAACGTCCGGCCCCGCCGCCCCCGAACCGGACGCCGGGCCCGCCGCGGACCCACGTCTCATCGCGGGGATCACCGACCGGGAGCGCGAGGTGCTGGCACTGGTCGGACAGGGACTGTCGAACGCCGAGATCGCCGAGCGGCTGGTGATCAGCGCGGCGACGGCGAAGACCCATGTCGCGCGTCTGTTCGCCAAGCTCGAAGCTCGGGACCGCGTCCACCTGGCGATCACCGCCTTCGAGGCCGGACTCGTGCCGCGTCGACGGTAGGGCGGGAGGAGAAGAACGATCGAGGAGCGGGCCGCAGGAGGTCGGGGTCGTCGGTGACGATCTCCATGCCCCGGATCCGGGCGTTGCGCGGGTCGTTCACGGCAGCTGCGTACTTCCGCGCGCGGGGCGGGGGCGGGGACGGTCGGGTGGGTGCGATTGCCGCGTGTGTTCGGCAGGCTCACCCGTTCCGGCGAACCGCGCGTTGCGTGCGTCGAGTCGCTGGCGGGTGGCTGGATACTCCAGGATCACGTGCGGGTCCGCCGAGGGCGTTCCAGGGCTGCCGCACGCCTCCCGTTCCCGGAAGGACTTCGACCATGCACCCGGTTCCCGGCCCCGGTGGCCCCGGCAGCGAGCGGGCTTCCGCTGCCAGGGCGACCAGCACGACCACCGTCATGCCGTCCCACCCCGTCGCTCCCCCTTCGGAGGAGGAGGTGGCCGACGGGCCCGGGTACACGTGGGCCGGGCTGGACGAGGACTTCACCCGGGCGGTCGCCGCGATCGCGCGCAAGGCCGAGGGACGGGAGGTGGCCGAGTCCCAGGTCTTCGAGATCGTCCGGGCGCAGCCGCAGGCGCAGGGGCTGCCGTTGCGGGTGCGCCCGCACCTGCGGGGCGAGTTGGACGCGTTCGTCGCCTCGTACCACCGGGTGATCGAGACGGTCGTGGCTGCCTGGGAGCATGATCGTGGACTGCGTGAGGTGTTGACGCTCCCCCGGGTGCTGGGTGAGCTGGTGGCCGGTGCCCGCGACACCCGGGTGCATCTGCTGCGGATCGATCTGCTGCCGCAACCCGATGGCACGTTGCGGGTGTTGGAGACCAATGCCAACTGTCCTGGGGGGCTGCCGGGGGCGGGGCGGGGCCGTTCGGCCTGGCGGCCGCTGCTGGCCGGGCACGGTATCGGTCTTCCGGCTCCGCTGCCGGCCGATGACGCGCTCTGGCCGGGGAGTTGGCTGCTGCGCCTGGCGGAGCAGCAGACCGGTAGTCGTCCGGAGGTCGTCGCGCTGTTCTGCCCGGACGGCAAGTACCGGGCCGATACGCGTGACTACGACACCGCTCTGACGGCCTTGGGGGTGCGTGTTCTGCACGCGGATCCGCGCGAGGTCTCGGTCGACGGGCGTCATGGTGTCACCGTGCGTGGGGAGCGGGTGCGGCACGGGTTCGCGAAGGTCGGCATCCAGGATCTGCTGCGGATGGGCGATGATGCGGCGCCGTACCTGGAGGCCGTGCGCGAGGGCGGGTTGTTCGTGCAGAACGGGTTGCGCGGGCGTTTGATCGGCGACAACAAGCTGTGTCTGGCCGTGCTGTCGGACCCGCGTTTCGCCCACCTCTTCGACGCGGCGGACTACCGTCGGGTGCGGCCGGCGATCCCGTGGTCGCGCAACCTCGCGCGCTGTGACGGCGCGACGCTGCGCGCCGTGGTCCGCGATCGTGAGCGGTACGTCCTGAAGCGGCCGTTGGACACGCGCGGCCACGGGGTGGTGATCGGCAGGGAGGTGGCCGACGGGCCTGCCTGGGAGGCGGCCGTGGAGCTGGCGGCGGCCGAGGGGTGGCTGGTGCAGGAGTACGTGACCAGTCCTCATCTGCGCGGTGTGGTGGCCGGCCCGGCGCCCCGGCACGACGTGGCGCTCGGTGCGGTGGACGGGCGGCTGGTCTCCGCCTTCGCCCGGGCCAGTCACGGGGAGCGCCACAATGTCGCGGGCTCCGGGCGGCCGCACCCGTTGTACCTGTGAGGCGGCCGGGCCGGCGCCCCGCCCGCCCGTCGCCCGGGTAGGGCCTGGCGGCGGCCTTCGCCCGTACGGCCGTACCCGGCCGCCCGCTCCGGGTCGGCGGCGCCCTCTCCCGTCGTGCCGTTGTTACTGTCCGAGGTTCGGGGAACGCGGAGCGAGGGAGGGTGGAGTTGGCGAGCGTCTGCTCCGATCCCGGCCTGGCGGCCCCGGCCGCCGGGCCGGTCAGCGTGTGGCGGCAGCGGAACTTCCGGGTGCTGTGGTCGGCGCACACCGTCAGTGAGTTCGGGACCCAGGTGACGTTCTTCGTCATCCCGGTGTTCGCGCTGACGACCCTGTCGGTGTCGACCGGTCAGCTCGGCGTCATCTCGGCGTTGGAGACGCTGCCGTTCCTGTTGGTCGGGCTGCCGGCGGGTGCGTTGCTCGACCGGTGGGACCGCAGGCGTGTGATGGTCGTGGCGGACGTCGGGCGGGCCGTGGCGATCGCCCTGCTGCCCGTCGGGTATCTCGCCGGGCTGTTGAGCGTGCCACTGCTCGGTGGGGTCGGGTTCGCGGTGGGGCTGTTCACGGTGTTCTTCGACATCGCCGACCAGGCGTTCCTGCCGACCGTCGTGGCGCGGGAGCAGACTCCGGAGGGCAACAGCCGTCTGGAGTTCTCCCGGTCGGCGGCGGAGCTGGCGGGCCCCAGTATCGGCGGGCTGCTGCTGCAGACGGTCGTGGCGCCGCTGGCCCTCGTGCTGAACTCGGTGAGCTATCTGGTGTCCGCGGTGCTGCTCGGGCTCATCCGGACGCCCCGGGCGCGGGCGGTGCAGCGCGGGGCCGGGGTCGGGATGGGGGCGCGGATCGCGGAGGGGCTGCGGTTCGTCTTCCGTCACCGGACCCTGCGGTCCCTGGTCCTGGCGACGGGTGTCAGCAACCTGGTCGGGCTGGGTGGCGCGCTGGGGGCCGTGCTGACCGCGTACGCGTTGCGTGAGCTGGGGTTGTCGCCGGGCGGGCTGGGGCTGGCGTTGACCGTGGGGAACGGTGGTGCGCTGCTGGGTGCCGCGCTCAGCAACCGGGTGATCAGGCTGGTGGGGCTGGGCCCGGTCCTGATCGCGGCCAAGTCCATGTCGGGGATCGCGGTGATCGTCCTGGCGACGGCGGCCCCGGCTCGCGCCGTTCCCACGCTGGTCGTCGCCACCGGCATCATGGCCTGTGGCATCACGGTCTACAACATCGGTCAGGTGAGTTTGCGGCAGACGATCACGCCCACCGGGATGCAGGGCCGGATGAACGCCTCGATCCGGTTCGCCGTCTGGGGTGCGCGGCCGGTCGGGGCGCTGGCCGGCGGCTTCCTCGGGTCCGTTCTCGGGACCCGTCCTACGCTGTGGGCGATCGCGGGCATCGGGCTCCTGTCCTGTCTGCCGCTGATCGTGGCCGGCGACGTCCGCAGGCTGCGGGGCTTTCCGGCCCAGGCGCTCGACTGACGGGCGGGGCGTCGGTCATTCCGGCGAGGTCGACCCGCCGGGGACGTCCCGGCGGGTCGTCGCGGTCGCGGTGGGCCGGGCCGCCGGTGGAAACCGGGTTGCCCGGACGGCGGGCGGTCGAGGATCATCCTGGGATCCTGACACCCCCCGACCCCCGGAGACACATGGCCACCGAACTGTCCGAAGCCTGGGAGCTCTTCGAGTCCGGCGACTCGCAGGGAGCGATGCGGATGCTGCGCTCCGCCGCCGACCGGCTACCGCCCGCCGAAATCGCGCCGCTGGTGGCCGAGTTGGCCAAGGGTGCCGGTTTCGATGACCTGGCAGAGGCTTCGACAGCGCTGGCGGCCGGGCCCGGGGAGGCCGGCCGGCTCTACACCTACGGCTACGCCTGCGTCGAGCGCGGCATCGACGCGGTGGCCGTCCCCGCGCTGCGGGAGGCGCTGCGGCTGGTCGTCCGGACGCCGGCCCCCGCCACGGCGCGCACCGGACTGTTCCGCCGCAAGCCCAAGCCGCAGGCCGTCCGACAGCCCGGCCCGCAGCCCGGCCCGCAGCCCGGCCCGCGCAAGGTGCTGCTGGAGCTGGTGTCGGCCCTGGAGGGCTGCGAGCGGCACGCCGAGGCACTGGCGGTGCTGCGTGAGCACGACGCCCGGCTCGGCGACTGGCCGGACCGGTACCTGACGGTCTACAACGCGCTGATGAGCGGCCAGATCCCGCTGGCCCGGCAGGTGTACGGGGCGCTGTCGGCTCCCGAGGGGGTCTGGGTGGGCCCGGGGCAGCGGGTCGGGCGGATGCTGGAGCGGGCCACGGCCCTGCCGCCGGCCGACGACCGGGACCTGCGCGGCTGGCACTACGTGCTCACCGGCGGCCTGCTCACCACCCTCTCCCCGCACGGGTTCGACCAGGGCATGACCGGCCGCTGGGCCTACCTGCAGGACGACTTCGGGAACTGCCGCCACGGCCTGGAGCGGCTGCGCGCCGTGCTGGCCGCCACCGGCCGCCGGCCCGACTCGGTCGCCCTGCTGGCCGACCGGGGCAGCCGGGCGCTCGGACTGGCGGCGGCGCGGCTGCTCGACGTGCCGGCGGCGCCGTACCGGCCGGGTACGGCGGGTGTGCTGGTGGTCGCGTACGACCTGAACGAGTGCGATCCCGCCGTGGTGGCGCAGCTGCGTGAGCGGGCGCGGGGCGAGCTGCTCTTCGAGCACGCCACCTGCTGGACCGACCCGCCCGCCGTGACGGCGGACGTCTCCACGCTGCTGGGGCAGATCGTGAACGCCCCCTGGGAGCCCGGGCTGCGGTTCGGCGAGGACGGCGAGCCGCAGGAGGACGAGCCCGACCGGCGCTCGGCCGAGGAACTCGCCGACGCGATCCTGGCCGCCGACCCGGCCGCTCCGGAGGGCGACGGCCGGACCCCGCCCGACCCGGACGACGCCCTCACGGCCTTCGCCGTCCGCGCGGCCGGCTGGCCCGCCGAGGGCCCTCGGGACGGCGTCCGCTCCGCCGGGCCGGTGCGGAGCTCGCGCTTCGCGTGACGGTGCGACTGGGCTGGGCTGGGCCGTCTGGTCCCCGGCGGTCGCCTCCGCTCAGGCGAAGGTGCGCCGCAGGTGGGCGGCGAGCCGGTGCGGATCGGCCGGGTGGAACCGGCCGGAGAGGTAGCCGTCGGGGCGGATGAGGATGGCCTCGCCGTCGCGCGGGGCGTAGGCGCGCGCGAAGTCGCCGGCGTGGTCCCGGACCCGGGGCGGGCGCGGTCCCGGTGGGCGGGCGTCGTCGGGGACGTCGGCGGCGAGCAGCAGGTAGGCGTCGAGGAGGCCGTGGGCGGCGCGGTCGGCCGCCGTGACGCAGTCCTGGAGCCGTTGGGCCCCGGGGCCGTCGGCGTGGTCGGGCCCGGCGTAGAGCAGGAGCGTGTGCCGGGGGCTGCGGAGCAGGTCGAAGAGCCGCTGGGGGTACCGGGCGAGGTCGCGGACCAGGCCCCGGCAGTCCGGTGCCCGCTCCCCCGGGGCTGCCGGGCTCCGGGGTGTCCGCGGGTCGGTCGGCGGGCCGGTCAGCGGGCCGGCCGGGTAGCCCACGAGCAGTTGGGCCTCCCGCAGGAGGAGGGTGTCCGTGCTGTCGTCCTCGTATCCGGCGCGGGCGTGGCGGACGGTGCGGCCGACGACCTCCTCGCCCACCGGGTGGCGTTCGGCGTGGTAGCTGTCCAGCAGGTCGTCGGCGGCGAGGCCGCGGACCGTCAGGGCCAGCTTCCAGGCGAGGTTGTAGGCGTCCTGGATCCCGGTGTTCATGCCCTGCGCGCCGGTGGGCGGGTGGATGTGCGCGGCGTCCCCGGCGACGAACAGGCGGCCGTTGCGGTACCGGTCCACCAGCCGGTGGCCGATCCGGAAGACGGACGACCAGCGCAGGGCGGAGGCGGTCACGGGCTCCGGGGACAGGCGGTCGAGCACGGCCTGGATCTGCGCCAGGTCCGGTCCGCGCCCGCCCGTCAGCCCGTGCGCCACCGCGTCCGCGGAGTGCGCGCCGGCGTCCTGGCCGGGGAGTGTCTCCGGCACCAGCATGGACATCCGGTAGCGGCGCTCCCCCGGCAGCGGGATGCACACGAGCAGGTCGTCCACCGCGCCGCTCCCGTCCAGGTGGGTCGAGCGCACGGCGTAGCCGGGCGGCAGCCCCCAGTCGACCTCGACGTCCCCGAGCATGTACTGCTCGGGGAAGGCATCGCCCTCGAAGGTGCACCCGGCGGCCTTGCGGACCAGGCTGTGCGCGCCGTCGCAGCCCACCAGGTACCGGGCGTGCACCTGCTCGGCCCCGCCCCGGCCCGTGAGCGTGGCCTCGACCGAGTCCGGGTGCTGCTCCACCTTCTCGAGTCTGGTCCCGCGCTCCACCACCGAGCCGAAGCGCGCCAGGTGCTCGGTGAGCAGGCGCTCGGTGGTGTACTGCGGGAGCGCGGCGAAGCCGTACGGGATGTCGGCCGGCAGCCGCATCTCGAGCCGCGACACGGGCCTGCCGTCGGCGAACACCAACTGGCCGTACAGCGGCCCGGCTTCGTCCAGCGCCTCGCGGACCAGGCCCATGGTGTCCCAGACCTCCAGCGTGCGCGGCTGGACGCCGACGGCCTTGGCGTACCGCAACGGTGCGGGCAGCGCGTCGACGATCCGGCACTGGACGCCGTGGCGTCGCAGTTCGGCCGCCGCGGTCAGGCCCACCGGGCCCGCCCCCACCACGAGAACGTCGACAGTTGCCATGATCGGGCTCCTGCTCCTCATCGCCCGGTGCGCGGGGCTCGGACGGCCCCGGTGTCCGCGGCCTTCGGCCCGGGGCGCACGGCGGCACCGGCCGGCCGCCGGAGCGGCTTCACCTCGATTTTCGCTTCCCCGCGTGGGGGCCGCCAACAGGGCGCCTGCCCGCCGCCGTGCGGTCAGGGGGCCTGGTCGCCCGGCATCGGGTCCGTCCCGGTGCTGTGGCCGGTGCTGTGGCCGGTTCCGGGGCCGGGGCCGGGGCCGTCGCCGTCCGGGCCGGGGGTGGGGTGTCCCAGGCCCCGGCGGATCGCGATCTCCACGGGTGAGTACGCGCCGTCGGCCCGCTCCAGCTCGTACGGGGCGGCCGGCATCAGCGGCGGCTGGGCCAGGAAGCGCGGGCGCGTGCCGTGGTGCGGCTGCGCCGCGTGCACCAGGAACGGGTGGCACAGGAAGACGTCGCCCGGGGAGCCGGTGGCGAGGGCGATCGGCCGGTGGTCGGAGGCCGCCACCAGGTCGGGCGCCAGGGTCAGCCCGCTCGCCCCGCCCGGCCCGTACTTCTCCAGCACCTTCGGCACGTCCAGGTGGGAGCCGACCCGGATCCGGGTCGGGGCGTCCTGCTCGCCGACCTCGCTGAACAGGAACAGCATCAGCAGGGCCCGGCCCCGGGAGTACAGGTTCGCGAAGTACCAGCTCTCGCCCGCCGGCAGGTAGCTCCCCTCGATGTGCCAGCCCGCGTCGTCCGGCTCCTGCTCGTGCGGGAAGCGCAGCGGGAAGGTGCCCAGCGAGTAGCGCGGCTCCCAGCGCCCCTCGCCGGCCAGGAGGTCGTACGCGTGGTGCAGGGCCGGGGAGTTGGGGGCGGCGGCGAACGGGCCCTGGGCCATGCCGGCGACCCAGTGCACGGGCTGCGTCCAGGTCGACGGGTCGTCGGGGTCGCAGCCCGTCTCCTGCCACAGCAGCCGCGCGCAGTCCGCGGCCACGCGCGGGGCGACGGCGCCCTCCAGCTTCACGAAGCCGTCGCGCAGGAACCGGGATACCAGGGTCGTGTCGTCCATGCCTCCATCGTGCGGCCTTGGCGGTGGCGGGCACCCGACAGAGCCCGCACCGGTTCTGTCGGGCGGTCACCGGGGGCGGGCGGCGCCGGCTGCGATGGCGTGCCGGCTGGGGTGCTCGGGTCAGGGCCGGGTGTCAGGGCCGGGTGTCGGCGTTGGCGGCGGCCAGCGAGGCGGGGGTGCCGTCCCCGTACGGGCGCCGCTCGCCGGCGGCCAGGGCGGCCATCAGCTCGTTGGCCATCGCCAGGTGGGCGGGGGCCTCGTCGCCGACCGCGCTCACCGCTTCGAGGAGCGCGGTGCGCGCGGGGGCGGGCCGGGACGCGGGGAGCGGGTGGTCCATGGTGGTGAAGACTGGCCGACTCCCGTACGGCTGTCCAGGGTTACGGCGTGGCCGGGTGGTGTGACGGGCGGGCGCGGCCGAGGTGGGCGGTGGCGGCCCGACGCGTCGCCCCCGAACGGATGCCGGACATCAACTCCCCCTTCCGCACCGCGTGCTGCGGTGCCGGGGGCAGGCTAGCCGATGCGCGTGACCGTCCGGTCGGCGTTCGGGCGACCGGACGGTGGCCACCGGGCGCTGCGTACGGGGACGGTCCGTCGAGGGGGCCGGCGGTTGCCGGGGGTGGTCGTGCGGCAGCCCGTCACCGTCGGGGACGGGACGGGCTGCCGGGGCGTGGGCGTCAGCGCACGGTGACGGTGAAGACGGGCGAGGCGGCGTTGCCGCTGACGATGCGCAGCTCGTTCAGGCCCTTGATGCCGAGCTTGACGCCGAGGGAGTAGGAGCCGGTGCGGGTGGTGTGCACGGAGGCGGGCAGGGTGACCCACGTGCCGTGCTGCTTCTGCTGGAGGGTCACCGTGCTGCCGGCCTTGAGGCCGGTGGTGGTGCCGGTGACCCGGAACAGCTGCCAGGCCCCGACGGAGTCGACCGAGGACTTGGCGGTGATGGAGGAGGAGGCGGCGGCGGGCGCGGCGGCGGCCACCGGCGCGGCGGCCGGGGCGGCCGCCATGGCGGTGCCGGCCGTTCCGATGAGCAGCGCGCTGAGGGTGGCGACGGCGGCCAGGCGCAGGGAGTTCCGCTTGGAGACGATCACGGGTGCACCCCTTTCAGGGGGAGGTGGTCGTTTCGCCCGACGGCACGGTCGGTGCCGTTCGGGTGCTGTCTTTCCTGAGGACGACCCACCGGGTGCCACTGGTTGTGTGCGGAACGTCACCGTTGCGTAACGGTCGTCGGGATCCCGGGAGTTGACGGGAGTTCAGCAGTCGGCCGTCGCGGCGGGGCCGGCGCCCGGTCAGAGCATGACCAGCAGCTTGGTGCCGGGGACGAGCTTGCGGTTGACGGAGGTGGACTGGACGAAGACGGTGTAGGCCGGGTTCTCGCCGGGCTTGACGGTGGCCTCGGTCGTGGGCAGGCCGAGGAGTCGGCGGGCGGCGGGGCCGGAGAAGACCCGGCCGGTCATCCGGCCGGTGGCCGGGTCCTTCTCGGCGACGGCGAGTTGCTTGCTGCCCTGGATCTTCTCGCGCTTGGAGAGCTCGTAGAAGGCGCAGCCGGTCTTGTAGGGGTGGCCGGCGCTGGTGACGAAGTCGCGGATGGGGCTCTGCTCGTCGACCGGGACCAGGATGTACTTGCCGGTGTCCAGGGCGTCCAACGTGGCGTTGACGTCGGCGGTGTTGAGGTCCTGGCCCATGGCGAAGAGGTTCTTGGTGCCGCGGACGCCCTGTTCGCGGCCGCGCAGGAAACTGGTGGCGGCGGACTTGACGGTGCCGATGGCCTCCTCGACGCCCTGGCTGGAGTCGGCGTCCCAGATCGCGATGTTGCCGGCCGGGAAGCCGTACTCCTGGGCGGTGCGCTTGGCCAGGGAGTTGGGGACCAGGATCGCCGAGGTCCAGTGCTCGGGGAGGTCGTCCATGGCGCCGTGGATGCGCTCGATCCAGCTGCGCAGGACGGCGGTTCCCTTGCCGCCGCCCATGCGGGTGTGCATCCGGCCGTTCTGGGAGCAGCCGGAGGCGTTCTCCTCGCCGTCGGTGACGACGACCTGGAGGAAGGAGTGCTCGCCGTAGCCCTCCCAGATGTTCTTGAGGTCGTCGACGGACTTCACGGCGGCCTCGATCAGGGCGGTGGCGCCGTTGTCGACCTGGTAGAGGCCGCGCAGGGAGGGCAGGTGCTTGACGTCCATGTCCCAGACGAGGTTCTGCACCTCGTGGTCGAAGGCGTAGAGGCTGATGCGGGTCTCGTGGCCGAGGCGGTCGGATTCCTCCTGCAGGCCCTTCACGAATTCGTCGACGACGCGGATGAGCTGAGCCTGGTGCGGACGCATCGAACCGGACTTGTCGACCACCAGCGAGACGTGGTTGACCTTGTGCTTGATCCTGTTCACGGACATGGCTCTCCCCTGGTTCCGGCGTCTTTTCGCGGTGTTGACACGCTGATTTCGCGATGCTTTTCGCGGTGCGTTGATCGGGGCCTTTCGGCGTTCCCTTCAGCGTGGTTTCCACTCTAGGGGCGGGCACTGACAATCCGTCGGGGTCGGGAATCCGGTCGACGCGGCGGGGCGGGCGGTGGCCGGGCCCCGGTGTGAACGGGTCCGGCCGGGCCCTCGGCGTGGGGGTGGCGCCGAGGGCCCGGCCGGGGGCTCACGAGGGGACGGGAGGGGCGGGACGGGTGGGCGGGTCAGGAGGTGGCGGTGCCCTGGGCGATGAACTCGTCGATCTTGGCGCGGCGGGTGAGGCCGCCGTTGACGCTCCAGTAGCCCTCGGGGACCTCCTGGACGATGACCCAGACCGTGGACTCGGCCTCGGTGGCCGGGGTGGCCGTCGACTGGATCAGGCGGGTGAGCTCGACGGAGAGCTGCTCGGTGCGCTCGGGGGTCAGGAAGTCCTCCAGGGCGGTGACCTTGACGATGAAGCCGGGGGCGGTTCCGGCGGCGCCGGTGGCCGAGGTCTTCTCCGGCGCCTCGTGGACGTAGACCCAGGTGGCGGAGCGGAAGAAGGCGGTCAGCGGCAGCTCCATCCACCGGAGCACCGTGTCGGCGACCTGCTGCTGGAGGCCTTCCAGGCGGTCGGGGGCGATGGAGCCGGCGGGGGCGGTGATGTCGACCAGGGGCACGGGGGTTCTCGATTCGTCTCGTCAGCGGGGCGAAGGGGACGGCGGGGCGGGAGGTGGGCGGAGGTCACTCGGCGCGGCGCGGGCGCACCCGCCAGAACTCCAGGACGGCCGCCCGCAGCGTGCGCGGGGCGGTGACGGTGGAGGTGGCGTGCCACACCGAGGAGTCGAAGGCGATCAGGGAGCCGGCCGTGGGCGGCAGCGAGCGCACCGGCGGGCGGCCGGTGTGGTGGGAGCCGCGGACCTCGAAGTGGCCGCCGCCGTCGGCGGGCCAGTCCTCGTTGAAGTAGAGGACCGCGGTGATGGCCTTCTCCGGCTCGTCGTGGTGCGGGGAGATGAACTCCCCCTCGGCGTGGGTGAACAGGCCGATGTCGCGCGGCAGGGCGGCGAGGTCCATGTCGACCTCGGCGCTCAGCCGGGCCAGGAACTGCGGGCCGGCGAGCTGGTCGAGCAGTCTGGTCCAGGCCGGGTCCAACTCCTTGAGGGCGGGCAGGTGCTCGCCGTCGCGGTGCAGCCAGAGCGAGCCGAGCTGGAAGCGCTTGACCTCGGTGGCGACGACGACCTTCTGGAACCGGTCGTCGGCGGGGAAGGTGTCGTTGAGCTCGCGGACGTCCTGGGCGGTGAGCAGCTGCTCGGTGAGGTGGGCGCCGATCGCGGGGTCGGGGCGGTGGAAGGCGGTCGCCGGGTTCAGCATGGGGTCCTCCGTGGGGGCGGTGGGGGCCGGGTCGGCCGGGGCGGTGGGGATCAGGCGCTCGGGGTGGTGCTCCAGTCGCGCAGGACGGCTGCGGTGTGCTCGCCGGGCTGCGGCGCCGGCCGGGGGGCTGCGGCGGGGGTGCGGCTGAACCGCGGCGCGGGGGCGGGCTGGTGGCCGCTGCCGACGGGCGCGTAGGTGCCGCGCTCGCGCAGGGCCGGCTGTTCGGCGGCCTCCTGGGGGGTGAGGACGGGCACCACGCAGGCCTCGTGCTCCTCGAAGACCTTGGTCCACCAGTGGCGCGGCTGGGTGGCGAAGCGCTCGGCGATGCGCTCGCGCAGGGCCGGCCAGTTGGCCTGGTCCTGGCGGTCCAGGGTGTCCTCCAGGCCCAGCTGCTCCAGCAGGACGGCGTAGTAACGGTCCTCGATGGCGCCGACCGCCAGGTACTGGCCGTCCTGGCAGCGGTAGGTGGTGTAGTGCGGGGCGTCGGTGACGGTCACCTGGCCGGGAACCTGGCGCCACTGGCGGATCATCACGTCCAGTACGGCGGCGCCGTCCAGCATGGCCGCGTCGACGACCTGGCCGCGCCCGGAGCCGGCCCGCTCGTGCAGCGCGGCCAGCACGCCCAGGGCCTGGAGCATGCCCCCGCCGGCGAAGCTGGACAGGTAGGTGGACGGCGGGGCGGGCGCGGCCCCCTCGGCGCGGTCGGCGTCCAGGGCGCCGGAGGCGGCCAGCAGCGCGATGTCGTGGGCGGGGCGCTGCGCCCAGGGGCCGATCTGCCCCCAGCCGGAGATCCGGCCGATGACCAGGCGGGGGTTGTCGGCGAGCAGGCCCTGCGGGTCCAGGCCCAGGCGCTCGCAGACGCCGGGGCGGAAGCCCTCCAGCAGGACGTCGGCCCCGGTGGCCAGGGCGCGCACGGTGGCGAGGTCGGCCGGGTTCTTCAGGTCGGCGGTCAGGGAGCGGCGGCTGCGGCCCAGCGGGTCGCTGTCGGGTGCGGGTGCGGCGCCGGGGCGGGCCGGGCGCTCGACGCGCACGACGTCCGCGCCCAGGTCGGCGAGCAGGGTGGCGGCGAAGGCGCACGGGGCGGTGCTGGCGAGTTCGATGACGCGGATTCCGGCCAAGGGTCCCACGGTGGTTTTCTCCTTCTGCTGCGGACGGCGGTTTTCGAGCTTTCCGGCCGGTGCTTCCCGGCCGGGTTCCGAATTCCGGCTCCGGTATTCGGGTTTCCGTATTCCTGGTGCTTTTCCGGCGGGCCTATGGTCGTCGAGGCTTTTCCGCCGGAGATTTACGCCGATATGAAAGGGAGTTGGGTGATGGCTGTCATTTACACCGCCGAGGTGACGTCGTCCGGAGACGGTCGCAACGGCACCGTCCGTTCGTCGGACGGGATCGTGGACCTCGCGCTCGCCGCGCCGAAGGAGGTCGGCGGGCCGGGCACCGCCACCAATCCGGAGCAGCTGTTCGCGGCCGGCTACTCGGCGTGCTTCCACAGCGCGATGCGGATGGCCGCGCGCGAGGCCCGGGTACGGCTGGACGGGGACACCGTGACCGCCCGGGTGGACCTGGAGCGGGACGAGTCGGGGTACCGGATCGGTGTCCGGCTGCTGGTGGCACTGCCCGGCCTGGAGCCGGACGCCGCACGGGAGTTGCTGGACCAGGCCCACGCCCGGTGCCCGTACTCGCGGGCGATCACCGGGAACGTGCGGGTGGAGATCGACCTGGTGCCGGGGGCCTGAGGGCGCCGGGCGGGGGTCCGAGGACCCCCGCCCGGCCACCGGGCCACGCCGTTGTGGCCCGGGAGGCGCCGGCCCGGCCGGCGCCGGCTCAGACGGCACCGGCCCGGACGGCCCGGCTCAAGCGGGTTCGAGCGGGTTCAAGCGGGCTCAGGCGGTGGCGGCGGCCGCGGCCCGGGCCGCGTACGGCAGCGCCTCGATCACCCGCTCGATCGCCCGGTCGTCGTGGGAGGCGGAGACGAACCAGGCCTCGAACGGCGACGGCGGCAGGTAGACGCCCCGGCGCAGCATCTCGTGGAAGAAGGCGCGGTAGCGGTACGCCTGGCTGGCCTTGACCTCGTCGTAGTCGGTGACCGGCCGGTCGGCGAAGAAGACCGAGAACATGGTGCCGGAGTACTGGAGCTGGTGGGCCACGCCCTCGGTGTCCAGGGCGGCGGAGACCGCGGCGCCGATGGTGTCGGCGACGTGGGTCAGCCGGGCGTAGACCTCGTCGGTGCAGTTGCGCAGGGTGGCCAGGCCGGCGGCGGTGGCGACCGGGTTCCCGGCCAGTGTGCCGGCCTGGTAGACCGGGCCGGCCGGGGCCAGGTGGGCCATCACGTCGGCGCGCCCGCCGAAGGCCGCGGCCGGGAAGCCGCCGCCCATGACCTTGCCGAAGGTCAGCAGGTCCGGGGCGACGCCGTCGCGGCCGTACCAGCCGGCGCGGCTGGCGCGGAAGCCGGTCATCACCTCGTCGGAGATGTAGAGGGCGCCGTGGCGGTGGCACAGGTCCTTCAGGCCGGCGTTGAAGCCGGGCAGCGGGGGCACGGCGCCCATGTTGCCGGGGGCGGCCTCGGTGATGACGCAGGCGATCTCCTGGCCGCGCTCGGCGAAGAGCTTCTCGACTGCGGCCAGGTCGTTGTACGGCAGCACGATGGTGTCGCCGGCCTGGGCGCCGGTGACGCCCGGGGTGTCGGGCAGGCCGAGGGTGGCCAGGCCGGAGCCGGCGGCCACCAGCAGGGCGTCGACGTGGCCGTGGTAGCAGCCGGCGAACTTGACGATCTTGGAGCGGCCGGTGAAGCCGCGGGCCAGCCGGATCGCGGACATGGTCGCCTCGGTGCCGGAGGTGACCAGGCGCACGCTCTCCACCGGCGCCACCCGGCCGGTGATCTCCTCGGCGAGGGCGATCTCCCCCTCGGTGGCGGTGCCGAAGGAGGTGCCGTGGGCCAGGGCCTGCTGGACGGCCTCCAGGACCGCGGGGTGGCGGTGGCCCAGGATCATCGGGCCCCAGGAGCAGATCAGGTCGACGTACTCGTTGCCGTCCACGTCGGTGAGGTACGGGCCGTTGGCGGAGGCCATGAACACCGGGTTGCCGCCCACCGATCCGAAGGCCCGCACCGGGGAGTTGACGCCGCCGGGGGTCACCGCGTTGGCACGGTCGAACAGGGTCTGGGAGTGCTGGGTGGCGCCGGCCGGGCCGACGGTCCGGGACGTCGTGGTCATCGTGGTGCCTTTCGGAAGGAAGTGCTCGGGAGGAGAGCGGAAGAGGATCGGGGTGGGTGGCGCGGTGGGGCCGGGGGCGGCGGCAGCACGCGGGGGCGGACGGCGACGAGGATGTCGGCGGAGATGCCGCGGAGGCGGCCGGTCCGCACGGTGCCCAGCGGGG